>CALFMX010000101.1 GCA_937902565.1 uncultured Spirochaetales bacterium | reverse complement strand
GCATGCTTGAGAGCCTGTAGTGGTCCATGGGGTGGCACGGCTGAGGCCGGCCACCCGCGTCCGCCCCTCTTTTCTCCGTTTCGTCAACCCGCTAGAGCGAAGGCGAGGGGGATGGTGATGATTCCGAGGAGGGTTGAGATGATGACCATCATCGAGGCGTATTGGTTGTCCTGCCCATAGCGCAGCGGGAGGATCGAGGTGAACATCGCCGTCGGCAAGGACGCGGCTACCAGGATGACGGTGCGCGTCAGGCCGGTGATCCCGAGGAGTGAGACGGTGAACAGGGCGATGAGGTAGCCGCCCACGAACCGGAAGAGCAGGGAGCCGAGCAGGCTATTCTTGAAGGTGAACCGGGTCTCCTTGATGGAGGCTCCCAGGGCGGCACAGGCGAGGGGAGAGGCCGCCTCCCCGATGAAGAAGAGGGAGTTGATAATCGGCTCCGGGAGGGTGATTGTGCTGAAGTTGACTCCAAAGCCCAGGATCATCGCCCAGATGATTGGTGAGTAGAAGAGGGAGATGAAGCTCTTCTTGTTGAAACCGCCGGTGATGATCAGGATCCCGATGCTGAACATGAAGAAGCCCTGGACCTGGTCGAAGATGACGATGATGTTCATCGCTTCATTGCCACCCCAGAGCCTCATCAGCGGGATACCCAGAAAACCGCTGTTCATGAAGGCCAGTGCCGGCAGGGCGGAGCGGGGATTCTCCTTGATCAGGCGCACCCAAAGCCAGCCGGCGGCGATCAGGAGGATGAAGATGAGCGATGAGGATGCAAGCACCTCACCGACGGCCTTGATGGAGAGGGAGCTCTGGCTGATGGAGTGGAAGATCATCGCCGGTACAAAGAGGTCGGTGGTGATGTTGGCCAGGTCCTTGCTGTTGGCGGTGAAGAAGTGGGCGTAGAGGTACCCCCCTGCGATGGCAAGGAGGATCGGCATCATCTGGATGAGCGATGATATGAGCATTGCTAGCATGATAGGAAATATATGGGCGGGGAACAAGTCCTTGTTTTCGCCCTTGATACTCCGTCCTCTTTGCCCCACACTGGGGGTATGGACGTACTACAACGTGATGATGAGGGGAGGGTAGCCCTCCTCTGTGAGTACCTCGACCGTCTGGTCGAGGGGCCGGTATCAAGAGAGACCTTCGAAGAGTATAGGGCGGTCGTCGAGAGTGCCACCCCCTTTGAGGTGAACCGGGCTCTGGAGCATCTGCTCGGCGCTGCCGTCGATATCGCCGCCTGTGAGGTGCCGGTCGCCCGCTTCATCCGCTCGGTGGGCAAGGCACTCGAGGGGCAGGAGCTCCCCATCTACCCCGAAGGGTCGCTCTTTGCCCGGCTCGACCAGGAGAACGAGGCGATCGCCTCCTACCTGGGCGACCAGCAGGAGCTGAACAAGCGCCTGCAACGGGAGACGGGGCTGCCCCTCTCGCTCGCCCTTGACGAGATCGCCTCGTATGATGGGCTGGAGGTGCACTACACACGCCTGCAAAACGAGCTCTTCCCCCTCTTCGAGGCCTCCGGGGAGCCCCACTCCTGCGTCAAGCTGATGTGGACGCTGCAGGATGAGGTGCTCAGGGCTCGCAAGGCGCTGCTCACCTTTGCTGCAGACGACAGACCGGGCTTCTGGCGCCTCTATGGGCGCTACTATGTGCTCGCCGGCATCCTGAGCTTCAGGGAGCGGTACATCCTCTATCCGGTAGCCTTCCACGCCTTGGGGGCAACCGGGCCGATCGAAGGTCCGTCACCCGGCATGGGTGGGTTTGCCTCTCTGACCGGCTCGCTCTCAACGGAGGAGCTTGAACGGATCTTCCATACCCTTCCCTTCGATATCGCCTTCATCGGGGCCGACGATCGGGTCAAATTCTACTCCGATCCCCCCCATCGGATCTTTGCCCGCTCCCCGCAGGTCATCGGGCGCCTGGTGCAAAACTGCCACCCCCCCAAGAGCGTCGGTACCGTAGAGGAGATTCTCGCCTCCTTCAAGGAGGGGAGGAGTGACCACGCTGAGTTCTATCTGGTCCTCAAGGGTTCGTTCGTCCATATAGAGTACTATGCCGTCCGCGCTGCGGACGGCACATACATGGGAACGATGGAAGTGAGCCAGGATGCGACCCACATCCGCTCGCTTACGGGAGAGAAACGCCTCTTGTAGCGAGGTAGTCGGCCAACAGCGCCTGCATTGGGTTCTCGCTGAGGGCCAGCACGCCCATCTCACGCTCCGCGCTCTTCGTCGAGTCGGAGGCGTGGGCCGCGTTGACGCGGATATTGGAGCCGAACTCGCGGCGGATCGTGCCGGCGGCGGCCTTGTTGGGGTCGGTGGCGCCAAGGATCGTCCGGATCTTCTGTACGGCGTCCTTGCCCTCGTAGACCAGGACCATGCTCTTGACCAAGCCGGGTTTCTCCCAGTCGCTTTCGTCTCGGTCACTGGGCTTGATCCCCGCCATGAACTCGACGATCCGCTCAAACTGCTCCTCGCTGTACATGTCACCGAAGCTCTCGGTCAGGGTCTCCTCAAGCTTGGCGGGGAGGTGGACGTTGAACTCACGCTCCAAAAGCTCACGAGCCTGCATGCCGTAGATTGGGGCGAGGCGGGCCTTGAGGCCATCCTTGGTCGGTCCATAGAACTCCAGGGCCTGGGCCACACTCATCTTCAGCACCTTGATGGCGACGATTCGCAAGCCACTGCGGCTGAACATGTCGATGATCATGCCGGGGCGGGAGGAGGCGTACTTCCAGTTGTCGGGCTTGATGATCACCAAGGTCTGTTCCACATCCTTGTAGTAGTCGGCGGGGCGGTTGGTGATGATATTGGACTTTCCGACAAGCCACGAGGCGAAGAGGGAGAGCGTCTGGTCCGCCTCCTCCTGGTTGTCGGCGGTGATGACTGCCGGCTCGAAGTACCGGACCTTAGTCTGCTCCTCATCGAGGTAGATCAGGTCGGCATAGGTGTCACGGATGGATTCCCCGGTGACCGTCTCCACACTCGCCACATCGCTCTGGAAGGAGCCGACGACCTGGGAGAGCTGCTCGGTGGGGTTCTCGCCGCTAAAGAGCAACAACAGCGATCGGTGTGCCGATCCATAGGAGGGGCCCAGGTTGTTCTCGATATAGGTGTAGAGGAGCTCGCTGATAGCAGCATCCCCATCCGAGCCCCGCGCCCGGATGATTTGGGCGTAGTCGTCGGTGACCTTCTGGTCCATGGCGATCATCTGCGCACCGACGAGCTCGAGGGAGATCCGTGATAGGAGCCTGGAGAGGACTCCCCCGGTGCGGCTCTTTGCCACCGTGTAGGGGGTAACCAAGACGTACGATAAAGACTGTTGCATGAGCAGCCTCCTTAAACTAGCGTGTTCAGTATGCCAGTATCCTACAGGCACCACTGCCATTTGTCCATCAATTCTTCGTCTGTGGGGTTACAGGCCTTCGATCTGACAGGATTTCATCGTCTCGATCGAGGCGAGGTGGCGCTCTACGGTGGTGCCGGCGCAGCAGGTGGGGTCTACGCGTACGACCAGTTCCGGGCGCATCGCCTTGATCAGCAGGGCGTTGGATACGACGCAGATGTCGGTGCAGACACCGACAAGTTCGACCTCTGCCAGCCGCTCATCACTGCGAACCCGCTCTCCCAGTGCCACCGAACCGAAGGTCGGTTTCTCGAAGACTTCAGCCCCCTTGAGCAGGTCCCTGAGCTCGGCGATGAGCTGGTGGCCCTCCTCTCCCTTGACGCAGTGGACCACCGGCAGGTGCGTGCCCTCGCTTGTCGAGAGGTAATCCTCGCTGTGGGTGTCCAGGGTATAGGCGAGCGGTCCCTTGTGGGCGCGGATCTTCTCGATCATGGCGGGGATGATGGCCTGTGCCTCCGGTGTGGCGAGGCTGCCACGGACAAAGTCCTCCTGCATATCGACGACAACGAGCAGATGCTCGCGTTCAGTAGCATTGTTGTTCATGGTCTCTCCTCCAGCCTCTCCATCATACTGAAACGCACTCCGATGTGAAAGGGTACCTATGCCCTGCGCTGGAAGAGAACCTCGATGCTGCCCCCGCAAATCATGCCTATGGAGGCCGCTTCTGCATGTGAGAGGTCGAAGGCGGTGATGTGGTCCCCTACGGAGGGGGTGCGGGCCATCGCCCGCGCCTCCTCCTCCATCACGGTCGCGTACGAGGCGATCCGCTCGGGGCGGAAGGCGGGCTGCATCATGCGGCGCTGGCGGCGGTGGTCGGCAACGCCCGTGCGTCGCGCGCCAGCAGCAGCTCACGCGTCCAGCGGTGCAGCTTGTCGGCGATGCCGGTGTTCTCGTTGCCGTGGCGGATCATCTCCGCGCCCTTGAGCTCCAGGCCGCGGATCTTCTCGCGCAGCATCTCGGCCTGGCGCTCCTGC
>CALFMX010000100.1 GCA_937902565.1 uncultured Spirochaetales bacterium | reverse complement strand
CAAACGTTCTCGGATTCGACTTCACCGTTGAGAAGGAAGGCACATATAGGATAGTCAACCTGATCGCAGGCTGACCAGGCACGGCGGCGGATAGATCTTGCACAGCAGGGACCAGTGAAGGAGAGTTCACTGGTCTCTCTTTGTTCCCCTGCCCCCATCCAAAGAAATGAGAGGTGAAATGGACAATATCACTCATTGTGCAATGATCTTACCCCTTGGATAATCTCTTTGTGTGGTATCATTGAGACCAAGGAGCAGCAGATGAAGTGTATCATTCGTGGTGGACGCCATTTCGTAATCGGTCAGGTGGACAAGAGGATCTTCGGTTCATTTTTGGAGCAGTTCGGTCGTGCCGTCTACGGCGGAGTGTACGAGCCTGGCCATGTGAATGCTGATGGGGAGGGCATGCGCCGTGATGTGATCGATCTGGTACGCGAGCTCGATGTACCGGTGGTCCGCTTCCCCGGCGGCAACTACGTCTCCAACTTCAACTGGGAGGACTCCATCGGTCCCAAAAATGAGCGCCCCACCCGCCTCGACTTGGCGTGGAGGGCCACCGACCCCAACCAGTTCGGCCTCGATGAATTCATGCGCTGGACACGGAAGGTGGGGTGTGAGCCGATGATGGTGGTCAACCTCGGGACCCGGGGGATCGCCGAGGCACGCGACCTGGTCGAGTACTGCAACCACCCCGGCGGGTCGACGCTCAGTGACCGGCGGAGGAGCAATGGCGCCGAGGAGCCGTATGGTATCACGATGTGGGGGCTCGGCAACGAGATGGACGGGCCGTGGCAGGTCGGCCACAAGACCGCCCACGAGTACGGCAGGCTTGCCAGCGAGGTGGGCAAGGCGATCAAGCTCTTCGACCCGAAGCTCGAGCTCATCGCCTGCGGCAGCTCCAACAGTGAGATGGATACCTTTCCCGAGTGGGAGGAGACGGTCCTCGAGCATACCTATGAGGTGGTCGACTACCTCTCGCTCCATATGTACTTCAGGAACGACGAGGATGACCTTGCCACCTACCTCGCCTCGAGCAAGCGCATGGACGCCTTCATCGACACCGTCATCAGCGTCTGTGACTACGTCAAGGCGAAGAAGCGGTCGAAGAAGACGATGTACCTCTGCTTCGATGAGTGGAACGTCTGGTTCCACTCCAACGAGCAGGACAAGACGCTCGAGCCCTGGACAGTCGGCCCGCACCTTCTGGAGGATGTCTACACCTTCGAGGATGCCCTGGTGGTCGCCTGCCTCCTCAACAGCCTGCTGCGTCACGCAGATCGGGTGAAGATTGCCTGCCTGGCGCAGCTGGTCAACACCATCGCCCCCATCATGACCGAGGACGGGGGGCCTGCCTGGAGGCAGACGATCTACTGGCCCTTCTACTACGCATCCCGGTATGGCAGGGGGGAGGTCCTCGATATCCGCCTCGAGGTGGGCACCTATGAGAACGCAACCTATGGGGAGGTGGAGTGGGTCGATGGGCTCATCGTCCACCACAAGGAGGAGCGGGAGCTCGTCCTCTTTGCAGTCAACCGACACCCTGACACGGAGATCACCCTCACCCTGGACCTCTCGGGCTTTGAGGGTGAACAGATCGAGCACATCACGCTGGAGTGCGACGATATGAAGGCGACCAACACGAAGGAGCACCCCGACCGGGTCGCACCACAGCAACGGAGCGGGACGGGACTCGCCCTCTCCCCGCTCTCCTGGAACATGGTGCGCTTTGCCCTCAAGGAGTGAGGGAGAGCTCCTCCTCGACGGCGTGGACGATATGGGCCGTGGGCTCAGTGATGACCTGAGTTCCCTCCTTGGCCCCTCGCATGGTCCCCTCCTCCACCTCTATGCCGGCAGCCTCGCCCAGGAGGTGGTCGAAGGAGAAGAACCCACAACTGAAGCGAGGCTACCGGGACCTATCTGTGGGTTCCAACTCGCCGGTCCATACTTCAATTCTGCTGCGAACCTGTCACGGCAGATGGGAGGGACCGGATGGCATGCCCTGCCCTCCCTCTTGATGCTACACATCCCGCCACTCAAGGGCGACCAGGACCTCCATCAAGAAGAGCAGGGCAATTGCCTCTCCATAGGGCATTGGCTGCAGTGGAATCTGTTTGTAGAAATCCTTTGACTCGCGGCCCATGGGAGTCCCGTATGAAACCTGCAACACCTGCCCTCCTTCGGTTATGTGGCCTACGATAGGTTCAATCGCCTTCATGGCGAACCTGGAGTAGGAGCGGGGCAACACACCCAGGTGTACGCCCTTGAGGATGCCAAATGCGATGCCACAGGTAGCGCTCGACTCCAGATACGATGTGGGGTCATCAAGGAGTGTATGCCACATCCCGGACTCATTCTGAAGGGCGATGAGCGAAGCAACCTGCTCGTTCAGATACCCTGAGAGCAGGGTGTGGGTACTCGGCGGCAGGTCCACCATCTCCAGCAGGATCGGAATGGAGATGGTCACCCAACAGTTCCCCCTGCCCCACAACGCCTCGGCAAAGTTATGGTTGCCATGGAAGGTGAACCCGTGGAACCACAATCCGGTCCTCTTGTCAGCAAGGTACTTTGCGTGGATCAGGAATTGATAGATCCCTTCCTGGATGTACCCCTCATTACCGATGATCCTTCCGACATTCACCAACGCCAGGACCGTCATGAAGAGCGTGTCGTCCCACAGCTCCTGGTCGTTCACCGTATCGGAGGTGATGTGTTGGAACCCCCCCTCCTTGGTGCGGGCAAGATCGTGCGCTGCCCAGTGTGCCCACTCCCGGCAGATCTCCAGGTATTGCTCATTTTTGGTGTGCTCGGCCACATAGGAGAGCGCGAGGATCGGGGCCATGGTGTTGATGTTCTTCCCAGGAAGCCCGCTGGCGATCCTCTCGTCGTAGTAGGTGGTGAGAAGCTCCAGACATCGGGTGTCGTTGGTGCTGTGGTAGAGCTCCCAGAGGGCATACAACCCCACTCCTTGGGGCCACTCCCAGAATTGGTACTTCCTGATGTCATCTCCTGCAAGATTATTCGTCTCCATATTCTTCAGGAATGTTTCATCGGGTGCGTACAGGGCGGTCTTGAAGTGCTCCAATACCCGATCGATGACCCCTTGGATCACTGTTGCATCATATATCATCACAGGCGGCTCCCCATAGAATTTCACACTATCCATCACAGTGACCTGATCTCAAAGACTTTTTTGAACGGTGTGGTCATCACCGTACCAAGGGTAAAGTCACTCTCACTCGATGGCTCACTGCCGTAGTTGCCCTTCAGGATGTACTTCGAGACACCCATGGGGCCGATCGAGAACCGATCCATCCCTCTTCGCACCTCAACATGGCCTTGGCGGACAAACACGGTCCCGCCTGGCTGGGAGATACAGTAGAATGCATCACTCTCGACCTCACAATCTGAAGGGATCACCCACTCCAGCAGTACGCTGACCTCATCGATTCCCCGCGATGTGAAGGAGATATCAAACCCTCCCTCCCTGTGGAGCAGCTCGATATCGATGTCGACGGTGTTCTTGATGATTTTCTTCCTCTTTGTGTTGTCGATGGCAAAGAAGTCGACAATCTCCTCATCGACCTGCTCAAAGGGCAGGTAATACCAGCCATCGGCATGGAAGGTGGTGCGGTACCCGCCTTCGATCGGGGTGAGGTCATCGAGAAGGATGTGGCGCTTCTCGAAGTACCCGATCGAACCCCGCATGAAAAACCCGAGGCTCCCGGTATTGAAGAAGAGTGGCTTGGCTGACTCCTCGACCAGCGAGTAGGATACTTTCCCGCTCTTGAACCGCATGATGCCCGAAGCTTGGTAGTACCGCTCGTAGGAGTCCAGGAAGCCGGAGCCGTCAAAGACGTACTGCTGCATGAGATCATCGAGCATGATGTAGTGGAGACAGTCGGGGGCCTTTCTCAGATTCATCCGCCTGTTGTCATCGATGATCCGCCGGGCTGCCCTCCCGTACTTGGGGTCACCACCACGGGCGGCTACGTAGAGGTATTGATAGAAGTAATCACGGGGGAACGCCTTCGCCCCCTTGTCCTGACGGGTGGAGTTCTCGCTGAAGATGGAACCATCATCCTCGAAGTACGTCAGCATCATGGCCAGGTTGCGTCTGACATACTCGAGGTACTTCTCCTCGCCCGTCGCCTCATAGAGCGTGATCATCGCCGCGTTGTTCACCGCATTGTAGGTGATGGCACTGCGCTCGGAGTATTCGCCATACTCATTGCAGTCGATTCCTTCCCGAAGGTACTCATAGGCCTTCTCCATCAGGTGGGGGAGGTCGAACAGCCGTGAACCATCGGCGAGGATCGATGCGATCGCCCACCGGTGGTTGGGGGTATGGAAGCCTCCGTCGGCGATGCCCTCAAGGGCCTTTTCAGAGATCTCGCGCAGCATCTTCTTGGCCGTCTCCATGCCGGCGGCAGGGTACCGCTCGAGGATCCGGTAGAGGGGCAGCAGGCGCTTTACGCAGAAGGCGGTATCGGGGGCGGAGTCGAAGTTGCAGTTCTCGAGGTCAAAACAACCGCTCTCCCGCTGCTTGCCCCTGATGTAGTTGAGTGCAAGGAGAATTCGGGTACGCACCTCCTCATTTTCATGGAATCGGCTCTCTGGATTGACGTAGGTGCAGATGGCCGGGGTGATCCTGTAGATGGTGGATTTCGCCTGGGGGTATGATCGCTCCCTCATCGCGACGCCCCCATAATTCCTGTCCTCTTTACTCAAGACTTGGTATGTGAGAAGAGAGTCCACTCTCTGTTCAGCACCTTCCAAAAGATATTGATGGTATCGTTTCATTCCACGCCTCCCTGCGTATTGACAACTAAAGTATATTCAGGCTCCCGCGATTGTCGCAACTTGACCACGATCAAGAGGAGAACACAGAGCAAGAGCACGCCATTTGCCAAAAAAATCAGTCGCTTCGAGATATAGGTTGTCAGGACTCCCCCGATCCAGCTGCCGAT
>CALFMX010000099.1 GCA_937902565.1 uncultured Spirochaetales bacterium | reverse complement strand
GTGGGCGGCGCCTGGGCCGAGAACGCCATGCTGGCGTTTTATGCACAACCCCATTTGCGCACCATTCCCGACACCCCCGACAGCTACCCCGCGCAGCTGGCCGGCATTGGTGATCCGGTTACTGAGAAAGTCATATTCCTTGCCCGTGCTGTCAACGCTGAAGAAGCGGGGCAACGCCTGCATGTAGGTGCCGCTGACGTTCCAGCGAGGAGAGACGGAGGCAAGCCCATACTGCCACTCTGTGAGGTTCTGACCCAGGCACCCCGCCTCGAAGGCGAGTCCGGAGGCGCCATACTGGCTCTCGGGATAGACGGAGTTGCTGTACATCGCCGCCGGCCCGCCGGTTGCCCAGACGAGGTAGCGGCACCAGACGACAAAGAGGCGGAAGCGCTCCACATCCAGGCAGAGGAACCCACGCACCGCACCCTCGTCGGTGAGGATCCTCACCACCTGGCTCTGGTCGACTATCGTGCCACCCTTTGCCTGGACACTCTTGTGCAGGGCCTCGGTCATGAAACGCGAGGTATAGGGGCCGGCACTCGTGGCACGACGATGGGGATCGTGGTCGGTCTTGTACCCGATGTACTCGCCCCAGCGGTTCCGTGGAAAGGGGACCCCGAGTTGGACGAGCTTCAAGAACCCTTGGGCGGAGAGAGCCGCCTCGCAAAGGGCGAGATCCCCATCCACACAGCCTCCGTTGTAGAGGTCGCGGGCCAGCGAGCGCACGCTATCCCCATCGGAGCCTGAGAGGGTGAGTTTGTAGTAGGTTTGCTTGTCCGACCCGGTATTGCGGCTCGTCCCTCCCATCACGTCCTCGGTGATGAGGAGGACCCGCTCCCCTCCCCCGTCAAGGAGGGCATCGAAGGCGCTCAGGCCACTGGCGCCGCTGCCAACCACCACGGTCTCGCACGCATACGTCTCCAGATCGCAAAACGGTGTCGTCCTCTGCATCTACAGTCTCCTGATATGGAAGCCCCCATCGACCTCGATGGCATTGCCGGTCGTATAGCAGAAGGCATCGGAGGCGAAGACCGCCACCGCATCAGCGACGTCGGAGGGCAGGCCCCACCGCCTGATGGGGAAGATGCCGCCCTCTATCAGCGTGTCGTACTTCTCGCTCACCGTGCTCGTCATGTCGGTTCGGATCACCCCGGGCCGGATCTCATGGACGAAGATCTCCTCCTGGGCAAGGCGGTCTGCATAGAGGGTCGTCAACATCGATATGGCGGCCTTCGATGCACAATACTCGCCGCGGTTGGTCGAACTGACCGTCGCGGAAATCGATGAGATGTTGATGATCGTCCCACGCTTTCTGTGGACCTTCGGCTGCGCCACCATCTGCCGGGCTACCGCCTGGGTGAGAAACATCGTCCCCTTGGCGTTGGTGGAGAGAACCCGGTCCCAGCTCGCCTCGCTCATCTCCAATAGGTCGGCACGTTCAAGGGGGGCAACGCCGGCGTTGTTCACCAAGAGATCGATGCGCCCCCACGCCTTGACGACCTGGGCGACGATGTTGAGGCGATCATCTGATGAGCCGATGTCCGCCTGGATGTAGAGCCAGTCATCGCCCTTGACCCCGATGCTCTCCAGCGCCTCGAGGCACGAAGCCTCGTCACGCATGCCGACCATGGCCAGGCGGTACCCATCATGGGAGAGCTTCTGGCTCACCGCCAACCCGATTCCCCGGGTCGCCCCGGTCACCACCGCTACCTTTCTCATGTCGAACTCCTTCGTTCAGCGTCTTCGCGTGCCTCCTTGAAGAGGGGCAGATAGACAGCACTATCGCGCACCACACACCCAGTCCTCCCATGGTCACGCATGATCTGGGTACACTTCGAGCAGGTGGTGCAGCATTTGCGGGGATCCATGGCCCCACCACGGAGCACATCGGAGGGTGCATCGGGGTAGGCAAAGGAGCTGCGCCCCATGCCGACGAACGAGCACCAGCCGTTCTGGAGGTTGGCACTTCCCGCCTGGACCATGAACTGGCGCAGCCATGTGTAGCCGTTGCCGACCACCGGCACATCCCCGGCAGCCTCCTGGACGAGGCGGGTGAACTCAAAGAGGCGCTCGATGCTCTCAAGCGGATGTTCGTCGGGGGTGGGGATGCCCATACTGGAGAGGTCGAAGGGTCGGGTCACCTGGGGGTAGATGTAGTAGGGGTTGCCGGCGCTATTGCTGAGCAAGGTCACCCCCGCCTCCACCAAGGCCTTGACGAGAAGGAGGGGCTCGGTTGCATCGAAGGTCCAGAGGTCCTCCTTGCTGCCACCGAAGCCATAGGGATAGGGGTGCGCATCAAAGATGTTGAAGCGGCAGGCGACGATGAACTCATCCCCACAGGCGGCTCGAACCGCCTTGACGATATCGGTGAGGAGACGGATTCGGTTTTCAAAACTGCCGCCGTAGCGTCCAGGCCTTGTATGGCTGGCCAAGAGCTCGCTGATCAGATAGCGGTGGCACGCCTTGATGTCAACGCCATCAAAGCCAACCTCCTTGGCCAGGAGGGCCGAGTGCACGTAGTGCTCGACCAGAGATTCAAGATACTCGTCACTGCAGACCGGGTAGGAGTCCTCGAGACCCATGCGCACATCGAGGATCGGGTCGTGCTGGGGGATGATCGGGCGGGCCGTGTGGCCGACTGGCCTGCTGTAGCGCCCCGAGTGGGTCAGCTGCAAGACCGCAAGGGGGACATAGCCGTTCTTCTTGAGCGCGAGGGCCTTCACATCCGCCATCAGGGAGGTAAAGGAGCCCTTGTTCTCATCGGTGAGCATCATCTGCAGCTCGTTTGCCTTCCCGTCTGCCGTCACCGCATTGGCTTCCCACCAGATGAGGCCGGCCCCCCCGCTGTAGAAGCGCTCATAGCGGCGACGTACCAGGGGCGAAGGCGACCCGTCGCTCTCACTGTCACACCCCTCCATGGGGAGGACAGCGAACGCGTTCGGTGCCTCGCTCCCATTGACCTTCACCCGCCTGTGGAAGACGGAGAGGTCGTCAGAGAGTGGTATGGCAAGGCCGAGCTCCTTGATCCGCTGGGCCAACTCCTGCTCTGTCTTGAAAGAAAACCGTTCATGTCTGCTCATTGTTCAATCCCCTTGATCTCTATGCTCCTTCCCTTTGAGTGCTGGATGGCTTGCACCATCTCGACGGCAGCGAGGGCGGTGTGTGCGTCGGCGATGAAGGGGCTATCAGCCTCCAGGGCACGATAGAACGCATCGATGAGCAACCCGTGGGAGAGGCCCCACTCCGACTTCTCACCCGTGGCGACCGTGCAGTCGAATCTGCGCTCTGTCCCATCCGACTCCTCAATGACCAGGCCACTCTGCTTGACCGTCAGCGTCGCCCGTTCGAGATGGATCTCGACGGTGCACTGCTTGCTCCTGGGGTAGCAGTTGGTGCAAAAACCGACTGCACGCCCTCCCCGCTTCAACGAGCAGTAGAACATGGCGAAGTCCTCGACCTCATAGGCATCATCTTCCCTGAGCTTGGCATCCATGCCGCTGACGGTGGCCACCCCACCGGTGAGGTAGTCCAGAAGGTCGAGGGTGTGGATCGACTGGTTGATCAGCGCCCCGCCCCCCTCGCTCTCATAACGCCCTCTCCACGGGCTCTTTCCATAGTAGTCACCGCCACGGTCCCAGGCGACGAGGACCATGGCACTGACAATCGCCCCGTACTCCCCGCTGTCGATGATCGCCTTTGCCCGCACCGTGGCGTCATTCATCCGGTTCTGGAAGCAGACGCCGAGGCGTCTGCCCGTCTCCTGCGAGGCGCTGATCATCCGCTTGGCATCGAAGGGGAGGATAGCAAGCGGCTTCTCACAGAAGACGTGCAAGCCGGCGTGCATGCAGTCGATGGCAATCTGCGGATGCGTATGGTGGGGGGTGACGATGTGCACCACATCCACGTCTTCCTTGCTGAAGAGCTCCCGGTAATCGGTGAGTACCGTTCCCCCATAGGTGGCGGCAAAGCGTTCAGCCTGGCTCCGGTCGATATCCACTGCATATCGAATCGTGGTCTGTGGGTTCTGGGCAAGGGCCTTGCCATGATTCTTCGATACCGCACCACACCCGATGACCGCTACATTGTACTGTTTCATTCCTGCTCCATTCCCACCAGCGTCCGATATTGGCCGGGGGTAATATGTTCAATACTCTTGAAGACCCGCATAAAGGTCCTCAGACTCCCGAATCCACATGCATCAACGACCTCTGCAAGGCTCATCCCCTCCGCCAACAGGCTCTTTGCCGCCTCCACCCTGACCACGCTGAGGTAGTCGGAGATGTTCTGGAGGTGGTACTTCTTGAAGATCCGGGAGAGAAACGTTGCTGAGACGCCGATCTCGTCGGCAATATAGGAGACGTTGACCATCGGATCATTGTAGTTGAAGTGGATGAGCGCCAGTGCCTGGCGATAGATGTCGTACTGGATTCCGCCCTCACAGGCGAACTGGCGTTCGATGTGTGCCACGGCACTGCAGAGCTGGCCGATCATCTCATCGACGCTCTTGATAGAGCGCTCAAAGTCATCGGTCTGCAGGATCGGCGGCAGCAAGAGTGAGGGGATGAGGCCGGGGTAGCGTCCCTCAAGCTGGTTGGCTGTCCTGACTACCGTACCGGCGATGGCGAAGAGGAGGTACCGCAACCGCTGTGGGCTCACCCCATCGCTGCGATTCGCCTCCAGGACCTTCTCCACAAGGTCTGTGGCCTCCTCGCTCTTGGCGCTCTGGATGAGCTGGGCGAGGCGCAACTCCTGCTCGGAGGTGTAGATGTAGTTGGTCTGGCTGCTCATCTCCAGCATATCCCGGTTGGTCATGAACTCGAGGCTCCCGATCGACCGCTGGTACTCCAACACGTTCACCGCATCGAGGTAGGCGCGCCCCAGGTTGTTCAATCCCTCCACCACATCGGAGGAGACGACCTGGAGTGCACTGCCCCCCTCTCCTGCCTTGAGCTCCCCCACCTTGAGTGCCAACGCCTCGGTCGTCGATACCTCCTCATCTGTGTTGATGATCAAGGCGATGCCGTGCGGCGTGGCGGTGGGCAGCACTTCATAGCCGTTCTCCTCGAACCAGGCGATAAGCTGCTGCTCCTGCGTCTCATCAAGCGAGTAGTCGGCTGAGCAGATGATCACCACGATAAAGAGGTTGGAGCGCAGCGCCACCCCGCTGGCAGCCAGCGCCTCAGCACTGACCGTCCCCTTGCTGCCTGCCATCAGGCGGGCGACCAGATGGCTCCTCAGCTTCTTGGTCTGGTCGTGGATGATCTGGCCCATCCCCTCCTTCTCCATCCTCAGGCGCGAGACAGAGGTGACGAATGGGCCATAGACCCCATTGTACTCCTCCTCATCAAGGCTCGAGCCCGACTGCACGAGCGCCTCCTCATAGAGCGCCCAATCCTTTCCGATCCGCCATCGCATGATGGCCCACCCACCGACCAGGGCGACAAGGATGTAGCCCAGAGAGACGAGGGAGGAGATCACGAGAGTACGGAAGTACGAGCCTCGGTCCATGAGCACGACGTAGTTTGAGTTGGAGACGGCAGAGGAGGCGACCGTCGCGATGCTGTTGCCGATCCGCCGGCTCTCCCCTGACGGGATTTCGCCCAACACACCGGCATCATCGCCGGTCTTGTATAGGTCACCGAAGTTGTAGAGCACCCGGTTGGAGACCTTGTTGACGATCAGAAAGTCCTGCAGCAAACCCAGGTTCTCGACAATCTGGGGGGTGATATCGACGAGCAGGGCAATCGAGAACTCATGTTGCCACCCACTTTGTGCAAAGGAGAGGGGCCGGATGATGAGGATGCGGTCGAGGGTGGACCCACCGACGAGGCAGCAGGTGGCGTCCTCGATCATCAGGGTCTTGGGGGAGGTGCCAAAGACCGTTTGATAGCGTTCTGCACTCCAGGGCAAGCTGAAGTCGTTGAGCAGTGGCAGGTTCTCCAGCGTTCCCCACCGGCTCGTCGAGATGTAGTAGTCCAGGGATGGGGAGAAGATCATCATATCGGTTACAACGGAGCCACGACCCAACATCCGCGACAGGGTCATCGCCGTCTCATAGAGGTAGAAGGAGTCCAGCTCGCTGGTATCGGAGGCCCGGCTCAATCGCTGCATGCTTGGTGAGAGCAGCAACTCCTGGCTCAGCGCATTGACCTCGGTGAAGACGGTATCAAACTCATGGTACATGAACCGCACGGCAAGCGAATTCACCTCGGTCACCGCCCGGTTCATCGAACGCAGGCTGGTGATCGAGAGAGAGACGATGAGGATGATCGGCAACACGATGACTGCCAGGTAGGAGTACTTCCACTTCCTCAGCAATCGCTTCTTGAATGTTGTCGACAACGTGTCCGTCATATGCGCATTATACGGGCAATTGCCCCCCACATCGAGAAGCCAGCTCCCGGTTGTACGCCGCTTCATCACAAGGGATATCCACCCACCCCTCGCCGGTCCAGGAGGAGAGGTGCACAGCATTGGAGATCGCAAGGCTCGCAAGCCCATCCTCGCCCGGGGCGATGAGGGGTGTGCCATCGAGGATGGCGGCCGAGAAGTTCTCCATGATGCCGGCGTGCGATGTATAGGTGCCCTCAACGGGTATCTGTATAACCTCATTCTTGGGCTGGCCGATCTCTCCGTCAAAGCGCTCGTTGAACGCATCGATAGACTCATCGAGGCGATGGAAGCGCAGGGCATTCTCCTCGATGACCAGCTTGCCGAGGGTGCCGGTGATCTCCAGGCGGTTGGTTCCCGGGGAGTCGGCGATGGTCGTCGTATAGATTCCTGTCGCCCCTCCGGGGAACTCGAAGAGGGCGTAGACGTCATCCTCGGTCTCGATGGAGCGGTGCTTGCCGTAGTAGACGGTGGCCTTCACCCGCGATGGCATGCCGAGAATCCACTGCCAGAGGTCCAGGTTATGGGGATTCTGGTTGACCAGGACGCCACCGCCCTCCCCCTTCCAGGTTGCCCGCCATGTGGACTTGTCGTAGTAGCTCTGTGCCCTGAACCAGCTGGTGATGATCCAGTTGGCGTGGATGATGCGCCCAAGCTCACCACCCTGCACCATCTCCCTCGCCTTCTCGTAGAGGGGGTTGGTGCGCTGGTTGAGCATCATCGAGAAGACCTTGCCGCTCTTCTGTGCCGCCGCCACCATCTCTTTGGCCTGGCTCATGTAGACGCCAGCCGGCTTTTCACAGAGGACGTGGAGGCCCGCTTCAAAAGCCTTGATGGCAAAAGGCGGATGGTAGTAGTGGGGGACGGTGGGGATGATGGCGTCGCACGAGCCGCTCTCGATGAGCGCCTCAGCGCTGTCATAGTAGCTGAGTGCATCCCCGTAGGTTGCCCGGGCAAGCTCGATCCTCACCGGATCTATATCCGCAACGCAGGTGAGGAGTGCATGGGGGACCTTGTTGCCCATCAGGGCCTTGGAGTGCTGGCTCCCCATCTTCCCATATCCGATGATTCCGATCCGAACCTGTTTTTCCATGGTTTACATGCTCCTCAAGACCGCGAGGGCCTTCTTTCCATCACCCTGGTAGTCGTCACTGGACCCCTCGATGCTCATCGTCCCGTCATAGGATGCGGCCTTGAGCGAGGCGAAGAATTCAGCGACCTCGTCGCTCGCCTCGGTGGGGTATCGTCTCCCCTCCAGGAGGGCGATGTGGGTGTGCATCAGCGGGGCGGTCTCGCCGATCCGCGAGAGGGGTTCGCACTCACTGCGCAGATGGTAGGCGTCGGCAAGCAGGCCGACGTTGGGCAGGTTGACCGCTGCCTGGAGCGCCGCCCCCTCGCCGAGGGTGTTGATCAGGTTGGTCTCCTTGCGGTTCAGCGGTTCGATGGCGATGGTCACGCCATGGCGGGCCGCAACCTCACCGATGAGCCGTGTCACCCCCACCAACTGGGTAAACGCCTCCTGGTAGCTGAGCTCCGGGCCGAAGGCGCGGGACTTCCCGCTACCGAAGACGACCAGGTCGGCGCCAAGGCGCTTCATCCGGCTGAAGGCGGTCTCCAGGTAGGCAGTGAGGGCCTCCTCATCGTAGGAGGCACCGATGACGCTCATCGACTTGGGAAGGAGCAGACAGCAGCGCTCCACCCTGATGGGCGCCTTCTCCACCTCGCGGCAGATCGCCTCGAACTCCGCCTCCTCCAGGAGAGCGACCTGGTTGAGCTTTGCTTCGAGGTAGTCGAAGCCAAGGGCCGCTACCTCGCCAATATTCCTTACATCAGTGCATAGGCCAAATCTCATGCCAATACCTCCATACTCTCTTCGGTGACCACAATCTTCACCTCATCGATGGTTATCGTTGCGTCAGCTCCACTCGCCTCAACCGTGACGGTATGCCGGTCCTTGGCAATGACGGTCACCATGGTGATGTCGGTGCGGCTGACAAAGCACTCCTGGATCTGGCCGGTGGCCTCGCGTACCGGGTAGCCGTAGGAGACCCACCCACCCTTGGGATCTTCCGATCCACAGAGCAGCTGCGACTGCCAACCGGTGGCATCCGCTACGGACGTGATGCCATCAATGGCTGCAAGGCTGGCCTGCCGTTGGCCGGGGTGGGTCGCCACCGCATATTTGGTGAAGACCTGCTTGCCCGGTGTGGTATAGCGGGAGACCTGGTCACTCAGGCGTTCGACAGCCGGAGATGCAAAGTTCCAGGTAAAACGGATGTCATGCTCCTCCCTCCCCTCGCCGGTGAGGTGGTCGACCACGACGGTAGAGCCACTCTCGGGGAAGAAGACCACCTTGCGGCGGTGGAAGATCGGGTCGCTCATCAGGACGTAACCGTTATGAGAGATGTCCATCATCAGGTATGTGTCATGGCGCTCGAAGGCGTGGCAGAAGGTCCGCACCCCACGCACCCGGTCGACATTGGGGATCTTGCCCATATAGTGGTTGTCGATATAGACGGTGTTGTGAGCCAGCGAGCCGGTAAAGTATGCCCGCCAATCCTTCCAGATTGAACTGTTGTAGATGTAACGACCGCTGTCGATGAGGACATCCTCCCCGCCGACCATCAGCTCGAGGTGGCCGGTGTCGTTGTGGGAGTGGGTGCTGCGCTCACCCCGCTCAAGCTTCACGCCCAACAGGTGGAGGTAGCTGTCACGCTCCGTCCATCCGGTACGCATCACGTAGAAGGCGGACTCGTCGAGGCGATAATCCAGCTGTGCGGGGGGCGTGCCCCGCTCCCCTGCGCTGGCAATGTAGGCGAAGTCCTCCCGACCGGTGAGGCGGGCCATCCAGTTGAAGTAGGCACGAAGTTCGTTGAGGTCATCGGGGAAGAAGGAGAGGTTCATACCCTCGTACTTGGAGGGGTCGGTGATCCGCCCCTTGACGGTAGTACGGTCGGCATCCCCGATCATCGGGGTGGAGAAGTCGGGCTTCATGACCGCCATGACATATTCGGCGGCCTTGGTGAGCAGGGGCATCGCATAGGGTGCGACGGGGATGCTGTTGAGGATGCACAGTTGGGTGGCCTGGGTAAAGGTGAGGGCAGCCACCATGTGGTAGATCGGGGTGTGCTCCATGTGTGCGCCCTCGCTGTCGAAGCAGTAGACGATCTCGTGCATCACACGCCGGTACCCCTCTTCACGCCACATTTGTGCATCCTTCATCTCGGGGAACATGATTCCGAGCTGGAGGAGCGCACTCGCTTCCATGCTGAGCCAATTGCTCGAGCGGTTGTGGTTGGAGTAGTGCTTGTGGAGGAAGGTGCCGTGGTCGTGGATCGAGCAGAGGAAGATCGCCCAGCTCTCCTCATCGAAGGAGGGGCTGCTGCGGAAGACCTCGAGGACCGGCAGCCAGGTGGTGTAGATCCGGATCCCCGACTCGATGGTACGCCACGCGTGGCCAGGGAAGGGGCTGCTCTTGTCCATCTCGTCCCACTCGATGAACTCCTTGGCCGGCCATGCTTCGTAGAAGCTCTTCAGCTGCGCACAGAACTCCACGACGTAGCGATCGTCCTTGCTCAGGGCGTAGGCTCGGGCCAGTGGTTGCCAGAACAACGTGCGAAAGAGCGACCAGCTCCACTCATTATCCCTACTGGTCTCGGTCGTCGGGTTGAAGCGCCAATCGATGGGTCCATCAAAATCATGGCCCCAGATGATGTGGTCCATCACCTTCTGGGCGTCCACGAAGATCTGCTCATCCTCGAGGGCCTCACACTCCTTGGCTTCAAAGAGGTAGTGCGGCTCGGTGCGGGTGCGGTAGTGCTCCACCACCATGGCAGTCGCTTCATCGACAGCCCCTCTCTTGATCAGTGCTTCCAAGCCCGCTAACGAGGGATGGGAGGTATCGAGGAGGGTCAGTAATTTTTCCTTGTTGTTCATGGTCTATCCTAAAAAGAGAGTAAGGAGAGTAGGCCGACGAATCGGCCTACATCCAATGTTCGCTCCTACTACTTCGCCATGTAGCGATCGT
>CALFMX010000098.1 GCA_937902565.1 uncultured Spirochaetales bacterium | reverse complement strand
TATGAAACGGATAAGCATTTGTTCTTCCTCATGCGCTCATGTAAAATATACAAGATAAAGGCCGGAATAGCAAGAAAAAGTTCTCGATACTACGAAATAATCGGAGAATCAACAATATATTCTGAATTTACAGTCCTCAATGTCATTGCATTGTGTGTATCTGGTTTCTAGCAGATCGGACTTTCTTGACAAGGGCTATCACATCCTCCTCGTCCTTGATACCAACCTGCTCTGCTACGCACGTGAACGTCTCCTGGGCCTCCTTGAAGGCTTCTATGGTCCGCTCTCCACGCGCTTTGGCCGAGTCTCTCTCCTCACTCATTGTATCCATTGCCCCCTTTGGTGTCACTCACCATACCATGTGGTACCTGGGGGCAATCTGGAGGTGGTATGTGCACAATCATGGCAAGTCCATCCCCTCTCTGATGGACATTGCCTCCCTTCTCCAGTAGCCTCACAGAGGGAGGGTCGTATGAGAGTCATCATCATAGGAAACGGGGTGGCAGGAGCGACTGTCGCCAGCCGGCTTGCCGCAAAGGGCATGGATGTGCTCCTCTTCAGTGAGGAGCCGGTGGGGTTCTACTCCCGTATCATGTTGCCGCAGGCGCTCTGCGACAAGGAGGCGCTCACCTCGCTGGTGGCCAAGAGCGATCCGCCATACCTGGCCAAGCGTCCGGTCACGTCCATCGACCGGGAGGCCAAGCTCGTCTACAGCGGCACTGCCTCCTACCCCTACGACAAGCTCATCATCGCAACGGGCAGCCGGTCGCGGACGTTGGACATCTTCTCGGTCACCGATGGTGCGTGCGCATTGCGCACCTTCGATGATGCCGAGAGGATCGGAGAGATCATCGAGAACCCGGTCCTGGTCCTCGGCGGAGGGCTCTTGGGCCTTGAGACCGCCCTCTGGGTGCGGCGCAAGGGGTATGATGTCACCGTCGTCGAAGCCTCCGACCACATCCTCGCCCGTCAGCTCGACAGCGAGGGGGCCGCGATCCTCAAGGCACACCTTGAGGAGCAGGGCCTCGTCATCCGGGAGCGGATGAGAGCGCAGGCGAAGAAGCTCGATCCCCGCGGCCGCCTCAGGGCCCTGGTCACCGAAGAGGACGAGGAGCTAGCCTGCAGGACACTGCTGCTCTCCCTCGGGGTACTGCCTGAGACCGCCCTTGCCAAGGCGGCGGGCCTTGAGGTCGACCGTGGCATCGTGGTCGATGACCACCTCTACACCAGCGATCCGGACATCATGGCCATCGGGGACTGCGCCCAGTGGCATGGCAAGGTGCCGGGTATCATGCCGGTGGCCCTGGCGATGGCCGAAAACGTCGCAAAGACCTTGGCCGGTGAGCCTGCTGTCTACCAGGAGCCGGTCCTCTTCACCCGCTTCAAGGGCGATGGCCTTGATGTGGTGAGCGTGGGGACGGTAGCCGGCCCGGTTGTCTACCGGAGGCGGGGTACCCGCTACGAGGCGTACTTCATCGAGGATTCGATCCTCAAGGGGGCGATCCTCATCGGCAGTACCGAGCACTTGAGCTTTGTCCGCTCACACTACCTCAAGACGGTAGAGGATAGTGAGGTCGCTTCGCTCCTAGCGTTTTAGCTCGATGCGCTTGAAGAGGTAGATGCGGCTGCCGAAGTCACCGAGGACCCGGGTCATCGAGTCGTAGCCGGTGCCGCCGAACTGCTGGTTGAGCTTGATACCGCCATAGGCGATCTGCTCGCCGCTGGCCCGGTAGTGCTCCACCTCGCTGTCGAGCGTGATTGCCTTGCTGATCGTCTCCTGCGCCTTCCCCCCTTCGGTGATGGGGATCGGGCTGATGCGGTTGACCAGATCACCAAACATCTTGATATCCAACTTCTGCTGTCGGGGGAAGACCTCGTAGATGGCCTTCGTGTCGAGGTCCTCGACCCGCAGTACTTCGCCGCCTCCGTTGGCCTCGGCGAGCTTCTGGGCAAAGAGGACCAAGAGCTCGCTCCGGTCCCGGTTGGAGACCGCCCAGACGACCTGGTTGGAGGGGCTGTTGGCGAGCTTGATCCGGGAGAAGGTGCCGTACTGGAGGAGGGAGCGGTGGCTCTTGTAGAAGGAGATCTGCGCCCGTATGATCTCCTTCTGCTGTCGGCTCAGCGTGGTGATATCGAGCTCGTAGCCGAGGACACCGAAGGCGGCGACGTTGAAGCGGCTCTCCAGGTCGCTGCGCCTCAGCGTCTGGTGGTTGGGCGATGATGAGACGTGGGCGCCCATCGCAGAGAGGGGGTAGCCACAGCTCGTCCCCTCCTGGATGTAGAGGCGCGAGAGCACGTCGGTGTTGTCGCTCGTCCAGGTCTGGCTCATGTAGCAGAGCATGCCGAGGTCGAAGCGGTTGCCACCGCTTGCACACGACTCGAAGAGGATGTTGGGGAACTCTTGGGTGAGCTTCTCCAAGAGGTCGTAGAGACCGAGGATGTAGCGGTGGTGGAACTCACCGTGGTGGCGGATCTCGGGGTTGCTGCTGTAGAGGTCGCTGAAGGTGCGGTTCATGTCCCACTTGACGTAGTTGACATCACCGTGGTGGAAGACCTCACTCAGGGTATCGTAGAGGTAGTTTCTCACGTCCTGGCGTGTGAGGTCGAGGATGTACTGGTTGCGTCCGACACTGGGTCTGCGATCGGGGATGGCGATCATCCAGTCGGGGTGCTTCTTGTAGAGCTGGCTCTCGATGGAGACCATCTCGGGCTCGACCCAGAGGCCGAACATCATGCCGAGGCGGTGGATCTCCCGGCTGAAGCCGGCAAGCCCCGATGGCAGCTTCTTGGTGTTGACCGACCAGTCGCCGAGGCTGGAGGTGTCGTCTCTTCGAAAGCCGAACCAGCCGTCGTCGAGAACGAAGAGCTCAATACCGAGTTCGGCGCTCTCACGCGCCAGGGCGAGGAGCTTCTCCTCGGTGAAGTTGAAGTAGGTCGCCTCCCAGTTGTTGATGAGCACCGGGCGCTCCCTGAACTTCCAGGGACCGCGCACGATGTGGTTGTTGACGAAGTGGTGGAAGTTGCGGCTCGCCCCGCCAAGGCCCGAGGGGGAGTAGGTGAGCACCGCCTCGGGGCTCTGGAAGCGGTCCTGGGCTGAGAGCTGCCAGCTGAAGGTCGCCGGGTTGATACCCGTGAGCACCCGTGTCTTGCCGAAGGGGGAGACCTCCACCACCTCACGGTGGTTGGAGGAGTAGATGAGGTTGACACCGATGCACTCGTCGCGGTCATTACTCAAAAAGATGCAGGGGTTGTGGTCAGAGGAGCTGACCCCGCTCTTGGAGTCGCTGACCACAATACCGGGGTGGAGGGCTCGGGTGTTCATGTACCGCTCACGCGCCCAGGCGCCGTCGAAGGTGGTGAGGTCCCACTCGCCGGTGAGGTCGAGCTGCATGCTGGCGATGTTGTTGATCCGCACCGTCTCGGTGGAGTCGTTGTAGAGGGTCACGCGCCGGGTTATGACGTTGCTCTGTTCGAAGGTGGTGTAGGTGAGGCCGAGGCGAAGGGGCAGGACCTTGTCGCGTAGCATCACCTCGACGGTGGTGCACTGCTCCTTGTCCCCATACGCTTGGGGCAGGCCGCCGAACATCCTGGGCTTGCCGGCGAGGATGCGGGCCGACTGGTAGACGAAGTCCAGGGTCTGCATCCCCGGTCCATACTCGACATCGAGGGAGGTCTCACGCATCTCCCCCTTGCCCTGTGTGGAGTATTCGGTGCAGAGGTTGGTCAGAAAGAGGGTGGGGTGGTCGCTGTCATAGGCGACCGAGCAGCCGATGCTTTGGCTTCGTTTCTCGGCGAAGGCGTCGATGCTGATATAGGGGTTGTCGAGACGGCGCCCGTAGTAGAGGTGTTCAAGGTGGCCGGTCTCGGTGACGGCGAAGAGGTAGGTGGTGGCCTTGGTCGAAAGGTTGAAAAGTCGGTCCGTTTTGGTGATCATCGGTTACTCCTAAACGTGTCTTGATGTAGTATACTGCCTGTGACGCATTGAAGAAAGGGAGAAAGAGCTGTGGATATTCGTCGTATCAAACTATGGGAGAGCCGCAACGCCACCATCATGACCAACGACCTGGTCCAGGTGGTCATCGAGGACCAGGGGGGCATGGCTTTGGAGCTGAGCACGGCCACCGCCTCGGGGGGCGTGGTCAATGCCCACCTCCTGCCATACTACCGGGGAACCGAGACCTCGGTCTACTCCGATGACAACAGCTCGTTCTGGAAGGACAGCCCCTACTTCTACCAACGCTCGGGCTCCTACTTCAGCTTCCCCCACTTCGGCATGCCGATGGAGGGGGAGGAGCAGAGCGGCTACACCGCCTCCTCCTACTGGATGGTGGAGCGCTACGGCTCCGACCCCGAGTTCGGCGGGGTGTGGCTCCTCTCGTCCATCAGGGACAAGAAGCGGGGCTGGAAGGCCAAGAAGATCGACATGCTGCTACCGGGCCACCCGGTCCACTACACCGCCATCTTCATCACCAACACTAATGACGAACCACTTATAGCAAACGCGGTATGGAACAACGAGGTCGGCCCACCCTTCCTTGAGGCAGGGTGTGTGATCAACGCAAGTGCCGAGACCTGGACAACCGGCCCTGCATCGATGATTCCCTCTATGGAGGGCCGGTTGGCCGAGAACGCCCAATTCAACGACCTGAAAAAAGCGCCGCTAAAAAGCGGCGGTACGGCGGACATCAGCGATGTCCCCTTTCCCATCGGAAAGAGTGATTTTATCACAGGCAGGATCTCGCCAAAGGCGGATCTGGGGTATAGCAGCATTATCAACCCGAGGATGCAGATGATCTACTTCTCCTTCTTTCAAGGGCCTCAACAGAGAGACGAAGACGCCATTCCCCTTAACTTCAACAGTTTCACCCTCGACTTCGGGGGGCGAAGCGAGACGCCGTGGGCGCTCTATGATGGGGGGATGAGCCAACAGTTCTCGATCAACTGCGCCAACGGCACCAACAACCTCTACCATGGCCTCAGGGATACCAGCCCGCTGCTCGATGCTGATACCGTCTTCACCATCGACCCACAACAGACCAAGCACCTCTACTACGGTACCGCCTTCGCGCCCTATGAGAATGCACGTATCGGAGGCAACTTCTACTCAGCAGAGCAACAGGAGCAGGGCATCGTCCTCAAGAGGACGAAGTCCACAGCCACCATAGTAGCTGACTCCACCTTCCAGGCATTAAAGGGGTTGTCCCAGAGGGTGTTGCGAGGGGAGTAGCTACACAACAAACGACACCGGTCTCAGGCTTTTCCATTACTTTGGGATGAATGAGATGTTCTTCATAGAGCTCCAGGCAAAGGTGACCTTCGAGAAGGAACGTATAAGAGTTCTCAGGGAGATAGCAGATCTTCCTACATACAAAGAGCTGGAGCAACAAAAAGACCACCCATAGGTGGCCTTTTGGACAGACAAGGTTGCTAGCCTTAGTTAGCGACGTAGTTGAAGGTAACGGTTCCACTGTAACTTCCGTCGACAGCGGCAGCGAACTGGCTTGAATCGACTTGGATTTTAATCGGATAAGATACTTCAGTCTTAGTGGTGAGTCCGGAAACCGTAACCACATCTGCCTTGGTTGCCGTTGTGCCGTTGTTCGTCGGCAAGCCATCTGTATCGTCACCCAAATAAACGGTGTAGTTGATATAGGTGATATCATGACCTGTCAGGACAGTATTCGCCATCGCAGTTGCAGAGATAGAAATCTTATAACCCTTCCTATTGTTGGACTGGGTGGTGAGGTAGGCAATAGCGGCCCCAGTATTGAGGTTTGAGCTAGTGACTCCAAAGTTGGTGAAGTCCTTGAGGCTGCTCCATGCTTTGGTACTCACATCTTCTTCGGTCACCTTCATGTTGTTAATACTGCCAATTGTGGTGGTTACGGTGAACGAGTCGGTGATAGGATCAGCAAACAATCCAACACTAACCAGGGCGACAATCAGGAGTGCAATCAAATTCTTTTTCATCTTTTTCTTTCCTCTTAGGGCTTCTGCCCCGGTGCAAGTATTAGTGCCTTTTCCTCAGCACATTTGTATGATACATAGAGAAGAGACTTATGTCAATAGGTAATCGTGAAAATGTATGATAAATTTGCTGTTTAAAGGTCATATGTAGAGAAAAAATATATAACTCTAAGTAATATAAATATTTATAAGATATTAATAATACACCCTACTTATGACACTAAAAAGAATTTATAATAAATATCAAAAATGTTCTCTTTGATAAGAAGCTATTTTTGTTCTACTGAACCAAGCATACGTCCCAAGTGTGTGATAGGCTGCCGGTTGAGGCAGCCTATGATGGGAATAGGGGAGTCTCTTATGTCGTTGTGTCGATGAACGTGATCGTCCCGCTGTAGGAGCCCTTAACTGCTGACTGGAAGCTTGTCTGGTCGATCGTATGTAATTGCTTTGTCAGGGACGTCAAACTGGTGATGACATCGATCGATATAGGTGTGGAAGAGGTATTGTTGGTAACAATGGACTGTTACCGTTCAGTTGATGCAGAGTACAGTCGGCATGGGCATTAAAGAGGCTACCTGAAAAGGTAGCCCTGGACAGACAGCATGGACTCGCCTTATTTGGCAGAGAAGGTAAAGGTGACGGTACCGGAGTAGGAGCCTGCGACAGCAGAGTTGAAGGTAGCTGAATCGACAGTGAGGCCGATCGGTTTAGACTCAACAGAAAGTTGAGTGAGATCGGTTACGGAGATAACTACGACTGAAGTTGGACTTGATGTTGTGTTGTTGGTTATGATCGACTCGCCGTTCACCGCCACCGTGTAGTTGATATAGGCATTCGCTTGCTCGGTGGTGGTGCCCTTCATGGCGGTGGCGCTCATGCTCACCTTGTAGCCTGCACGATTGTTGCTCATGATCGAGAGCCAGGCGCTGAAGTCCTGCTCTTCGGCAGATTGAACGGTAAGCGATCCGAATGCGGCAGCTGTCTCGATAGCGTCGGGATCGGTTGATGTGTAGTGAGCTGCGGTGATCTTCATCTTCTTGACACCCTCGACTTCGGTATCGACATCGAAGCTGTCGACTGCATTGAGGGCAGCAAGGCTGGTGAGTGCAAGAACCAGAATTGCAACGATTGTCCTTTTCATAGTGACAAGAGTACTCCTTAAGGATTTCCCAACCCAGGATTGGTATCGAGGACCCAGACAATGGGTCTATCAGTATAGTAGCCAAGGAAGGTACTTATGTCAAAAGGTAATAGATTATTTATTTGTTTATAGGGGTTTACTCTATGACACACATGAATAAAATATTATAAATTGTAATATTTTAATAAAATATAATTATTAAAAATAATATTAACATATGACATGTAAGAGTGTGTAGGTGTTGGTAATGAAATGAGCCAGGTGATTACCTGGCTCATTGATGGGTATGGTGTTGATCAGTTGTCAGCGACGTACTCGAAGGTGACACTGCCTTCATAGGTCCCCTGTACCGCACTGTCATATTCGCTTCTCACCACCGTTACCGCAATGGGGAGGGATTTGGCATCAAGTTCGCTGAGGCTGGATACAGTCAGGACGGGTACTGCAGTGGTGTTTGTTTTGGTGGCATATGGAACATTATTGACGGTCACGGTGTAGTTGATCGTTGCTCCATCACTGGTAAGGGGGGTGGCACTCATGTTGACGGAGTAGCCACTGCGGTTGTTGGAGAGGGTGGAGATATAGGCAGCGAAAGTGACGTTCCCACTGCTGTTCATATTGGCGCCCTCGCCGCTTCCAACGATGGCTACGGTTCCTGAGAAGGCATTGTCGTCATCACCGAATGTGGCTGTAGTTACTGGTTTGTTGGTGATCTTCATTTCGTTGATGACACCGATGGACGTAGTTACGCTGAAGGAGGCAGAGGGATCATCTGCAGCAAGAGAGAAGGTAACGAGTATGGCTAGTAGGTTCTTTCTCATGCTATACATCCTTTCAGGGTGAGAGGCCCTGGTGCAAGGTGGGCTCTGTGTTCTTCCCAGAACACACTCATACTGTAGTGAAGAATAAAGCTTGTGTCAATAGAAAGAGATAGAGGGAGAGGGGAGTGTTGGATATTGTGTGATACTGTATCTTTGAGAATATGTAAGTATATAATATATAACAAATAGACAGTATTTTGATTTTGTGTAACTTATGACAGTATGGGGAGGGTGTTTGATTTATCTTTGGGTTGTTATCATGAAGACATCCTCTTCCTTCTACCAACACTACCGGTGGGTATCATGAGCATGACTGATCTGCCTGATGGTGTCAGAGGTGGCTGGGCTCTTCATGACCGGTAGAAGTACTCAGTTGCCTCGATCATCCTTCGATAGCAGTGTTCACGTGTCTCGATTGAGCAGGGAGCTTCTGCCACTATCTCATCCTCTGGAGGGATGACGGGGGTATGGTTCAATCTGCACCCACCCCCACAGATGTACCTGATGGCGCAGCTCCTGCATGGCCGTATGTGATCGACATCGGTATGTGTCGTGACTTCCTTCGACATTGCAATGATCTGCTCTACCCCAGCACCAGTAGAGATCTCCGTTGGAGGTGAGGGTGATGCCTCCGTAGCCGCAGTTTCTCACCTGCTGTCGCTCTGAGAGATCACGGTAGAAGTTCTCAGCAAGGTAGTCGCGCTCAAAGGCAGTGTCGATTGCGTTCACACTTTTTCGATACGCGTCATTGAGCTCTCGGGTGACCGTGATCTCTCGCCTGGGAATCAACTCAAAGGAGAACCTGACGCTGAGGGTGGGGTATTGGGCCTGGAGCCTCTTCACGAATGTGATGTAGTGCTCTCTTTCTGCCTCAAGCTCCTGGTAGCCGGGTGTGATGGCCACCGAGGTGATGATCGCGCTCGCTTCCAGCGGCGCGATGGTCTTGAGCACCCGCTCATAGGAGGCCTCGTCATATCCATCATAGCTGAGCTATGATGCCATCAAGCCGTTCAATTAGGCTCTCTGTCCAGAGGAGTCCATTGCTCAGGACAGAGATGGTGTATCCGAGAGAGTGGCAGAGCTCGGCGAACCACGGGTAGAGGAGCGGTTCCCCGCCGCTGAAGGTGACGGTGTCGAAGCCGTGGTGGGAGAAGTCGGTGAGGATGTGTTTCCACTCTGAAAGGGGGAGCTCCTCGATCGTGATGTCACCGGCGTACATGTAGCAGTGGGAGCAGCGGAGGTTGCACGCATTGTTCAGGCTGATGAGGTGATACAGGAGACGCTTCACGCGTGGCGGGATTGCAGAATCCCTTGGCCTCGATCTCGGTGAGGACCCGGATAACGGGCTCCTTATCGAAGGAGGCCATCGCTTCGGCGATGGTGTGTCTTTGTTCGAGGTATTGGAAGATGGGGTACTCAGAGCGCTCCAACACGAGCCAGTTGGCGCGCTCCGGGTGGATGGTCAAGACCTTCTCATCATGTGCGATGGCGTGGATGTCTGCAGGGAATGTATACGAGGCTGTGGGCTCGAGTGATAACTTCATCGAATCGATCAGTTGCGGTTCTTCTCACAGTTCCTGAAGCAGTACATCATGCCGATCCTGGTGGGTTTGGGAGCTGTCTTCTTGGCGATCCATTCGATGGTGATCTTCTTGGGTTCTTGTGTTTCTTTCATCTTCATCTCTCCGCAACATAATTGTATGGCTCTGGGTATAGGGGGTAATACCCACTCAGCGCAATATCGGGCAAGTAATTCCTTGGTGTATAGGACATCGGGCAGGGAAGCTTCTGAGAGACCGCTATGCATCCCGATGATGGGATAGGAGGTGCTGGATGCCCCGCCCACTGATCTCCTCCTCACGGGTAAAGGCGAAGAGCAGAGAAGGATCAGGGGGAGTATCAGAGAGATCGAGGATAAGGCTGAGCAGGATGGCACATCCTACTCGGTTGTCCAGGGCCTTACCTTTGATGGTGTCCCTATCGATGGAGCATCGGGCAGTGAACGTTCCTGTCATGGCTACCCCACGGCTCCATTGTCGAAGATGATCTCTGATCCTACCATCTCGGCTCTTCGAAGTGAGCCGAAGGGGTGTGCTACCTTCTGACCTGGATGCCCACCTCATCGCTGTGGGCGCAGATGAGGCGCTTCTCTTCGCTGTGGTCACTACCAAGCTGTACCAGGAGGTTTCCAAATGTGTCGTAGCATGTAGACTGAAAGTGATTCTGATGCACCTCTTACGCTTTGATCATGTATTGTTCAATCACTTCAGGATTGTCTCTGATCAGCTGAAGTA
>CALFMX010000097.1 GCA_937902565.1 uncultured Spirochaetales bacterium | reverse complement strand
ACCGAAGAGCCGCTGATTCCACCGAAGATCATGCTCGCCACCACGTTCACCTCACCCAGCCCTCCCCTGATCGGCCTGACCAAGAGCATCGAGAAGTCGATGAGGCGACGGGTGAGACCTGAGTGGTTCATCAGCTCACCGGTGAGCATGAAGAGCGGCATGGCGATGATGATGAAACTCTCGGTGCCGGACCAGACCCGTTGGGGGAAGGTCAGCAGGAAGGTCGGGTTGGTCAACACCATATAGATGATACCCGAAGCGCCGATAGCGAAGGCGATGGGTACTCCGATTGCCAAAAATACGATCAAGGCTACAAACATCAAGGACAGTTGCATTACTTTTCTCCTTGGAATCCGAGTTCACTGTCATCATCGTACCCTTTGTCAGGAGCGGGGATGGGAATGAACTGTCCTACGATATCAACCACCGAATAGAAGATGGTGAAGACAAATGAGACGGGGATGATGGCGTAGTACCACCCCCGCTTGATGCCGGTTGCAGGGCTCGCCACCTTACCGACCTTGCCGATCATCCGAATGCTGTAATAGAACATGACAAGCGAAACGAAGATGATGATCACTTGGCAGATGATGGCAAAGACACGCCTCGCCCGGCTGCTTGCGTTGTCGACAAAGTTGGTGATTGCGATATGTTCGCCCTCACGCAGCCCCAATGCCGAACCGAAGAAGGTGGTGGCGACAAAGACCATCGTCAGCAACTCCTCGGACTCTACGAATGCGATGGAGAAGAAGTAGCGCAAGAACACGCTGATTATGACCCCGCTTACAAGGATTGCATTCAGGGTGATGCCGAAGATTGAGAGGAACTTGTCAATTCCCGAGATTAATTGTTTCATAGGATCCCACTTGCTTGTGTTTTCAATGGATGCCCGCCTTGGCCAAGGCGGGCATATTGGCTCAGTTGGCCGCGACGATGCGACGAGCCTCATCCAAGTCGGCCTGGGTGAAGATCCCCTTCTTGACGAAGTGGTTGTACACCGGGAGGCAGGCGTTGATGAACTGGTCGACCTCGCTCTGGTTGGGCTTATACACCTGGATTCCACCAGCGACAATCATGTCGTAGTAGTGGTCGTTGAGCTCACGGCGGAGGCGGTTCTGCTCATCGGTGAAGATCCATGCACCATCCTCGACGATCTTCTGGAGGTCGGCGGGAAGCTTGTTCCAGACGTCCAAACCGATGTCGATCGGCTCCGGGTGGAACTGGTAGTCGATCATGGTCATGTACTTCTGCACCTCGAAGAACTTCATGTCCCCGATGTTGGCAAGCGGGTTCTCCTGACCATCGGCAACGTTTGTCTTGAGAGCCATGTAGGTATCACCGTAGGGGATGGAGACCGGGTTGGCGCCAAGGGCTTTCATCGCCTCGATGATCGACTCGATCGGCGGGGTGCGGAGCTTCAGGCCCTTCATGTCGGCCGGGCTCTTGATCGGACGGACGTTGTTGGTGATCTGGCGTGAGCCACCATCGCCGACAGCAAGAATCTTGATCCCGTCCTTCTCTGCGCTCTCACGGATCTTGTCACCGAGGGCGCTACGGCTGACCTTCATCAAGTCCTCCTGGGTTGGGAAGAAGAAGGGCATCAAGTAGAGGTTGAGCATCGGGGTCTGGCTGTCGAAGACACCACCGACGAACATCTCCAGGGTACCAAGCTTCATCGCCTCGATCATGGCAGCCTCGTTACCCAGAGTCTCAGCCGGATAGATCTCAAGCTTGATCCTTCCCTGTGACTCCTTCTCCACATACTCCTTCATGACCAGCAGTGCCTTGTGGCGTGTCGCCTCGGTCGTCGATGCGTGGCCGATTTTCAAGGTATACACCTTATCCGTTGCTTCATCCTTCTGCCCCGACCCGAAGAGGGTTGTCATTGCAACAACGACGCAAAGGACTAGAACCAAAGTTCTTTTCATAGCATTCCTCCTAACAGTTATTCCATATTGTGGAATTTCATTCTAATTTATCAGGTGTTCATATGATTAAATATGCATATTTCCCAATATCTTAGTCTTTTAATTCCATAATGTGGAATGTAGTTCCATTATAAAGCACCTAGCACTCTTGTCAAGAGGGAGGATTTCTTCTATATTCTAGTATGTGGAGGCAATCTGTGAAAACTGAGGTGCGAGTGCAATCCCTGGATCGGGCGTTTGACATCCTGACCCTACTGGGCAACGAACAGGATGGCGCAAGCCTTGCCTATATCACCGAGCGCCTCGAACTGCCCAAGAGCACCGTCCACCGCCTCCTCGGTGTGTTGGGCCAACGGGGCTTCGTACGAAAGAGCGAGCAGTCGGGCGTATACAAGCTCGGGCCGGGCCTCATCGAGCTCTGCTCCAACTACCTCAACAACCTTGAATTGAAGACCGAGAGCTCGCCCCATATGGATGAGCTGTCGGTGACTACCGGCAACGTCGTCTTCCTCGCCATCAGGCAGAACCACGAGATGGTCTACATCGACAGCAAGGAGCAGATCACCAGCCTCAGAAAGTACGCCATCATCGGACAGCGCAAGCCCCTCTACTGCACCTCGCTCGGCAAGGCGCTGCTCATGGGCCTCGAAGAGGAGGAGATCCGCGGCCTCATGGCCGGTGTGGTCTTCGAGAGGCGGGGGCCGAACACCCACACCAACATAGAGAGCCTGCTTGCCGATATCCGTGAGTGCAAAAGGCGGGGTTGGGGCCTCGATGATCAGGAGGCCGAACCGGACATCAACTGTGTCGCTGCCCCGATCTACGACTATCGTGGCCAGGTCATCGCCGCCGTCTCCACCTCGTGGATCCTGGCCCAGCAGCCCCAGATGACGCCGGAGAAGATGGCCCCCCAGGTGATGAAGTGCACCCGCGCCATCTCCTACAACATGGGCTACAGCGACCCACACTCACCCAGAAGCTGAGAAGAGGGCCTTTCGGCCCCCTTCATCCAAATCTATATCAATCGCTATGCTATGTAGCTGTCCACGTACCGGGTGTACTCCGACTCCTTGAGACGGTCCAACGCCCGCTTCTCGATCTGGCGGATACGCTCCTTGGTCAGGTTGTAGAGCTCGCCGATCTCCTTCAGGGACATCGGCACCTGCCCTTCAAGCCCGAATCGCAGCTCGATGATCTCACGCTCACGGTCGCTGAGCGAGGAGAGGAGACGGCGCACATCGTCCTTGAGGGCGCTGTCCAAGAGGGCATCCTCCGGACTCTGCGCATCATCTTCGATGAAGTCGGCAACCGAACTTGCACTGCCGTCATTGAAGATCGGGGCGTCGAGGCTGACCAGGTCCCGGCTGATGGCAAGCAGGTTCTCGACATGGTCTGCATCAAAGCCGGCAAGCTCGCCGATCTGCTCGGCTGTGGGCTCCTCGGTCTCGAGGTCCTTCATAAGGGAGCGCTGGGCCTTCTGCATCTGCAAGAGCTCATTGGTGCGGTTGAGCGGCAGGCGTACTGCCCTGCCCTTCTCGTTGATCGCCTTCATGATCGACTGGCGGATCCACCAGACGGCGTAGCTGATGAAGCGATAGCCGCGGTCGGGATCGAACTTGTCGAGGGCGGTCATCAGGCCGATGTTCCCCTCGTTGATCAGGTCGATCAGGGGAAGGCCCTCGTTCTGGTACTTCTTGGCGACATTGACCACAAAGCGGAGATTGGCCTCAACCATCCGCTGGCGGGCGAACTCATCCCCATCGCGGCTGCGGATGGCAAGGTCGAGCTCCTCCTCCTCGGTGAGCAAGGGAATCCGGTTGATCTCTTTGAGATAGATGCTCATGATATTTGCATCGTCATATGAGTAGGTGTTCTCGTTGTTCAACATTCTGGTCTTCTTGCTCATGGGGTACGCTCCTAAATTGGTCTTGCCAAGGATATTGCAGGATGCGTGCCAACTTTCATGAGATAAATCACAAGTATATATGCAGAATGTAGTTATTTAATTTTGAGTCTCACATCGCTCTGCGTGACAGCAGGTAACAACGCACCGTATTGGCCCTTTTTGGCCCACCGGTCAAAAACTCCCCGTATTATGAGTCATAATGACCCAAATCAGGGAAACCTCACCAAGGAGTCGGCGATTGTGGGTCGTTAATGTCCACCATCCATGGGAAATCCAGCTCAAGCGATCCAAACCACCGTGCCAGATGTTCCTCCGAGAAGGGCAGTTCACTCGCCTCCAGCTCACCCTGGATCCGCTCGTACTCATCACGCAGCATGTCGTGGACCATATCGCCTTCGCACAGCGAGCAGCTGATACGCCCCTTCTTGCCCATCAGGTAGATGGCGAACTGGCGGCGGAAGAAGTCGATCCAATCGCTGTCCTCCCCCTCCTCCTTCGCTCCCCTGAGCAGGAAGGTGTCGATGAGGTAGGTCAGGCCCAAAGCCATCTCCTGGGCGTGGGCAAAGAGGCAACCGAGGTCGTAGAAGTGCTTCCACAACTCGGATGATACTCCTTCCATCTCCTCCAGCCCAGGTACTCCGCTACCGTCCATCATCATAGCTCCTCCCATGATCTCTAATGAATATAGGCATGGAGGGCGAAAGAGGCAAGTTCAAGGAGATTCATGCACTCTATCTGTTCTCCCTTGCCTGTCTTCGCCCTTTTTATTATATTAATCCAAGTGGCGCGGCACACGTTGCGCACTAATGCAAAAAACCTATGGTTGGAGGAAGATACACATGACCATCAAGCCTTTGGCAGACAGAGTGTTGGTAAAGATCGAGGAGTTGCAGGAGAAGACCGCCAGCGGCATCTTCATCCCGCAGACAGCCCAGGAGAAGACCCAGATCGGCAGCGTCGTTGCAGTCGGCGAGGGAACCGAAGAGGTGAAGATGACCGTCAAGGTCGGCGACCGCGTCATGCATGACAAGTACAGCGGCACCTCAGTGAAGGCTGACGGCGTCGAGTATCTGATCTTGAGCATGAAGGATATCCTTGCCATCATTGAGTAAGGATCTTCTCAGTAGATGATCAATGGAAGGGGTGCAGGCCACCCCTTCTTTTTTATGCCCTCAATAGAGGAAGCTCTCGATCCTCGATGAGATTGAGGAGGTATCACACTCGGGATGGTAGCTTTTTGGCAGGCTCTTGAGCATGAAGGAGCCGTAACTCTTGGTCACCACCCTGCTATCGAGGATGAGGACGATACCCCGGTCGGCGGTCGAACGCAGGAGGCGTCCGAAGCCTTGCTTGAGTTTCATCGTCGCTGACTGAAGGGCGAGCTGGAAGAAGCCGCTGCCGCCGTTCTGGTCGATGGCCTCGCAGCGCGCCTTGAAGACCGGGTCGCTCGGTACACTGAAGGGGAGCTTGGTGATAATGACCATGCGCAGCGTATCACCGGGGGCATCGACCCCCTCCCAGAAGGAGGAGGTGGCAAAGAGGGTCGAGTCTCCATCGGCGATGAAGGTGTTGAGGAGGGTGTAGCGGTCCCCCTCCCCCTGGGTGAGCAGCAGCATCGATGCATCTCGGAAACGCTCCTCCAACGCCTCCTTCACATGCTTGAGAACCGCATAGGAGGTGAAGAGCACCAGGGCGCCACCGCCGGTGGTATACACGCTCTCCCAGATCGTCTCCACCAGATAGGTGAGGTACGGCTCGTCGGCCTTCGGGGGCGGCAGGGGGGCGTCGACGGGGGTGAGGAGCATCAGGCGCTCCTCATAGTCGAAGGGCGAGGGGTAGATCCCCTTGAGGTAGGGCCGCTCTTCGGTGTACGGCAGGCCCACCCTCCCCGACCAGAAAGCAAACTCATCCCCGAGGTCCAGCGTCGCCGAGGTGCAGACCACCGTCTCAAGCTTGGAGAAGAGGGCCTCGGTGAGGATCGGGGCGATGGAGAGGGGGGTGATGCACACCTGGATGCGGATCTGCGATCGGGCACGCTCGGCATTGAACCAGTGGATCTCATCACCCCAGCTCTCAAAGTCACAGAAGCGCTCCAGCACCGATGCCATCGCCTCGATGCGGTCGCTCCTCACCTTCAGCTCGTGGGCGCGGCTCTCCAGCTCAGAGGGGACCTTCACACTCTCCACCAGCAGGTCGATCCTCGCCTTCAGGCGGGCTGAAGTCTCGATGATCGCCCGTGAGGCGGTGACGAAGTCGGTGAGCCGCCCCTGGTGTTCGGCTTTGATGAGCGTCGGCTGGTAGTGGTTCTTCTGGAAGACCACGCCCAGGTACTGGTCGAGTGTTTCAACCTGCTGCACCAGCAGATGGATCAGGTCCTTGACCGCCTCGACGCGCTCGATCTCAGGGCAGTAGGAGCCGATCTGGTCGAGGAGCGAGTTCTTGCTGTATCGGCTCGAGCGCTGGATCTTGTGCACCTGGCGCAGCAGGGCCGAGCTGTCGTAGAGTTCCTTGAAGTATTCGCTCGCATTCGCCTCGATGTTGTGCGCCTCGTCGATGACCAGGTGGCTGAAGGCCGGCAGGACCGCCTCCCATGATGCAGATTTTTTCATTCCCGTTTTGTTTCATGCTTTTCTCCTTTCCACTTGTTCCCTGGTCTTTTCGCCAGGATTTCAAATCGGATGGGACAACCTGAGCAAAATATTGTTGGTACGGCACATTATTTAAAATGAATATATGTTCATCTTTCATTGTAACATTACCAGGGCAGAAAAGTAAACAGATATTGTGAA
>CALFMX010000096.1 GCA_937902565.1 uncultured Spirochaetales bacterium | reverse complement strand
AGCATGCTGCACCCCGAGTTGTATGACCCGGATGATTTCTCGACCCACAGCATGGCACGCCCCCCTGAAGCTGAGATTGCCTCGGTTGCAGACCAGATCCGTCTCTCAAAGGAGGCCAACTTCAGGGGACACCTCCACATCTGCCACCTCTCTACCATGGGCGCACTCTCGGTGGTGGAGGGGGCCCGGAGGGAGGGGCGGCGCATCAGCTGCGCTGTCACGCCCCACCACATCCTCCTTGACGAGGAGGATGCAACGGATCGGAGTCTGTGGGCAAAGATGAACCCGCCGCTGCGCAGCAGGGAGGAGCGCAGGGCGCTCTTCTCGGCCACGCTTGAAGGACGAATCGATTGGCTTGAGACCGACCACGCCCCCCATACCCTCGCCGACAAGGCGGGCGGGGCATCGGGGATCCCCGGCTTCGGCGGACTGCTCTTGGCAGTGAAAGCCCTCATCGACAACGGTATCGATGAGGGCCTCCTGAAGCTTCTGGTGGGAGGGAGGGTGCAAGAACTCTTCGGTCTTGATGGGATAACCGTCTCCATCCCTCCGTACGAAGAACTGCTGGAGCGCAGCCAGTGGGCGAGGGCGGAGTACCCATACGACAGCTTTGCCGGGTTAGAGGCCGATCTTCTCGCTCGCTGAGGCCATCGCCTCGATGGTCAGGGCGATGATGGGCTCGATGGGCATCTCCAAGAGCTCAGCGCCCCGTGTAATGACAGCGCGGTTCACCCCGGCGGCGAAGGAGGGGCTCGACCACTTCTTCTTCACCGACTTGACGCCCATGCCGACCATGCGCTCAGGTCTCATCAGGGCTGTTGCGTAGATGAGGCCGGTCAGCTCGTCGATGGTGTAGAGCACCTTCTCCATGAAGTGAAGCGGCTCGACGTCGCTGCAGATCTGCCAACCATGGCTGACCACTGCCCGGATGAAGGCCTCATCGACATCGATCTCGGAGAGGAGGGTGGGGGCCATCGAGCAGTGCTGCTCGGGGTACATGCCGTAGTCGATGTCATGGAGCAAGCCTACCAGCGACCAATACTCAGGGTCGTGCCCATACTCGGTTGCAAAGCGCCTCATCGTCTCCTCTACACAGTAGGCGTGGATGATTTGGCTCTCTTCAGGGGTGTACTTCTTCAATAGTTCCAGTGCAGTTTCTCGATTGATCATTGCTCTCCTCCTCGGGCCAGTATAGAGAGAAATATGTGTTGGGAACAGGGGGGTGCTCTGCTTGATTTCCTCCCGTCTGCAGTGCTAGTATCGCTCAGTTTGGGAGAAACACAACAATGAGCCAGGCCATCTCACGCCTTCTCGCCCTCTTCGAAGGGACCCATCACCACCAGGATATGAGCCAGCTTGCCGCCCTCTATGAGGAGATCGAGGGGGAGACAACCCGATTCAAGGGAGAGTTCTCCATCGCCTGTCCGCCAGGCTGCGGCACCTGCTGCGAGCACTTCAACCCCGACATCACCGCCCTTGAGGCGAGCCTTGTCGCCGCCTATCTCCTCCTGGAGGAGTCAAAACGTCCCCTGCTCGAGCGCCTCTACCGTGAGGGGGTCGATGAGGGGCCATGCCCACTCTACGACAAGGAGAACCCCTGCCACTGCACCGTCTATGAGGTGCGGCCCCTCATCTGCCGTCTCTTCGGTGCAGCTGCCTCGCTTACCAAGAGCGGGGAGGCAGTCTTCAGACAGTGCAAGTACAACACGGAGGGGACGATGCCCGCTCTCCTGACCTTCGACAAGCCGGTTGCGACGCTCCAGTCGTACAGCTACGCCCTGCGCAGCCTCGATGGGCGGGGAGTCGATCTCTTGAGCAGCCAAGTCAGGATGATGGCCGAGCAGCTGCAGTTCCTCATCTCCCTGCTCGGGAGCGGTGACGACGATAACCCGCTGGCGAGCTAAATCGGGTATACTCAACACACGCCCCGATTTGGGAGCTCCCGATAGGAGAGTAACACTATGTATCCTGTATCCAACCACATGGTGGCGGTCCTTGTCTTCAACGTACTCGTGTCGATATCGATCCCCGTCCTTCTGTTCATTGTCTTCAAGAAACGGTATGGGTGTATGGTCCGCTCATTCTTCTACGGGGCGGCCACCTTCGTCATCTTTGCCCTGGTCTTGGAGCAGATTGTGCACCTTTTGGTGTTCCGATCTGCGGTGGGGGCAACGATCGGGCAGAACATCTGGCTCTACGCCCTCTACGGTGGCGCGATGGCAGGCCTCTTTGAGGAGAGCGGGCGGTTTATCGTCTTCTCGACGTTGATGAAAAAGCGTATGGACAGGGATCACGATGCCTTGATGTTCGCCTCAGGCCATGGCGGGATCGAGGTGATCATCATCTTCACCATGGCCATGGCCGTCAACCTCTACTATGCCGTGATGGCCAAACTCGGGAGGGCGGACCTCCTGCTCGCCTCGATGGCAACGCCCCAGCGCATGGGCGTCGAGGCGGTGCTGACATCACTCTCCACCACACGCGCCCCATTCTACCTTTTGGGCTTGGTGGAGCGGTGCATAGCGGTGGTGCTCCATATGAGCTTTTCGGTCCTGGTCTGGTTTGGCGTGAAGGAGCGACCACGGCGCTACCTCTACCCCCTCGCCATCCTCCTGCACGCCGCCGTCGATGCCACGGCGGTCGTGCTCAGCCAGAGTGGCGTCTCGGCGCTTCTCATAGAGCTTCTGTTGATCCTCCTCAGTGTGCTCTATGCCCTTCTCGCCCGCCACGTGTGGCGCGCTAGAAGCGCAGTACCCGAATGAGGAAGCCGTTGAGGTAGGCCGACTCGCCAAACGAGAGGCGGATCGGATGGTCCTCCTCCTGGCCGAGTTGGTGGAGGATCTGGATCTCGACGTGCGCATCGGTGGCGGCGAAGGCGAGGACCAGGCGCAGCATCTCGGCGGTGACATTGCCGCTGCTCGAGAGGGAGACGATGATCCCGTTGTGCCGGATCTTCTCCATGGCGAGGCGGTTGAGGTCCTTGTACGCCTTGAGCGCCCCCTCGGTCTGCGCCTTGGTGGAGGCGAGCTTCGGGGGATCGATGATGATCAGGTCGTAGTGGTCCTCCGGCACACTTCTCAGCTCCTCGAACATGTCGGCGCTCTTGGTGGTCGCCCGCTCGCTGCTGCCTGCGGGAATGGTCCCCTCCTCCTCGTTGATGGCGATATGGGCAGTCGCCTGCTCGAGGGCGGAGGCGCTGCTATCGACGAGGTCCACACTCTTGGCCCCCCCACGCAGCGCGTGCAGGGCAAAGGAGCCGGTATAGGAGCCCAGGTCGAGCACGGTGGCATCCTTGGCGTAGCGTTCCATGAGTGTGCGGATCTCCCGTCTGTCGCAGTAGAAGCCGCTCTTCTGCCCGGTGCCCGGAATTACTTCGTAGATGATCGAGTCCTCTCTGAACCGGATGGCATCGAGGCGCTTCGAGGGGATGAACCAATCCCCATCCTGCCAGTAGAGGGTCGTCTCTTTCAGCTGCTCGACTCCGGCGAAGGCGGGGTCGACGGAGAGGAGGACCAGGGTGGGGCTGAGGATCGAGGCAAGGGTCTCGACGATGAGGTTGCGGTAGTGCCAGGCAAATCGTGCGCTGATGGTGATGTTCAACATCGTTCCATAGACGTCGACGACCAGGCCTGGCAAAAAGTCCGCTTCGCCATAGATGATGCGGAAGGTGGTGGTCCCTCCCTGCTTGTCACTGAAGAAGGAGCTGCGGCGCATCACGCTCGCGGCGATGGTCCGCTTGAGGTAGTCGTCATCGATGGTCTCAGCCTCATTCCAGCTCAACAGCCTGAGTGGGATGTGGCTCTTCTCGTCGTACCACCCCCATGCGATGAACCGCTGTTGGGCCGACTCTACACGGCTCACGCCGCTCTCCAGTTCTGCTGTATTGGTCTCGATGGCCCCGCTGAATACCCAGGGGTGGTGGCGGACCAGTTGTTTCTCTTTGCCTGCTTTGATGATAATTGTGGCTCAATCACAAATCCTGTGGGATTTTGAGAGCTGAGGGGTTTCTCTCGTAGGATCTTCTGCTCGCATCGAAGAGCTTGAGGAAGAAGTATTCATCATCTGGGTAACCGTACCCTTGCCTCCGGACATTTTTGATGACGTGATTGAGCCCCTCGATCTTGCCCGAAGAGATGTTGTGGGTGGCATGGGTTATGATGCCGAACATGTGGTTCTCCAGAAGTCGCTTGAACCAGAGGAAGTGCTTGTTCTCTGTCGCCTCGCAGAGCTCGATGATCTCGTCGATGGCCTTCTTCATCACCTTCTCATCTGTGGCCTCGTAGGCCTGGGTGAGCAATTCCTTGATGAGATCCAAG
>CALFMX010000095.1 GCA_937902565.1 uncultured Spirochaetales bacterium | reverse complement strand
AGCTGACTCCGAGCCGACGGCCTAGGCGCGAACGATGCAGGAAGCGTAGGACTCGCAAATTCAACGCCCTCCAACCATAGATGTCATGAGCTGCGCGCCGCGGGGCTTCGCATTGCCGCTAGACTGGCGAGAGTCGTAGCTGTATGTCGATGGAAGGTAGCCCCCCGACGGGCGAACGTCGGAGCCGTTGGGACTGTTGGCGTTGCTGCGGTTAAAGGGCCAGAATCCACTGCTATAGTAGTCCGTCGGTGATGGGGGGCTCGGTGGTCGTGCACTCAACGAGTTCAGCGTGCGAAGCGCAGAGATCGCCGAGGATGGCTCGTAGGCGGAGAAGCCGGGTGATGCTGGAGGCGAGTGTTCCATGTACAGCGAGGTAGGGCGAGATGGTGAAGCTGGAGGGATAATATCCCTGGGTTCCAAATCACTAAACGTAGGCTTCGGGAATGGGGAGCCAAATGTGTAAAGTTGAGGATCCGTCGACTGAGAAGACCTCTGGTCAACCTTGCGACAGCTGCGTACTCGGTTAGCCAAGTGTTTCCGTGATTTGAAATGCAGCCATGGGTTGCAATAGAACATACTGGTCTGAGCAATAAAGATGCTTATCGTCGTGGGGGAGGAACTGCTTCTCGCAAGTCATGCTATTCAGCTGAGTTAGCCAGTCGTTCATATAAGAGCACGGTAATCTGCATGTATTTATTCCCACGTACCAGTACTGAGGGAAGCTCTCCCGCTCGTCATCCCACATGAGCTGCTGGTCCCTCTCGCGCTCCCTTTGGCTTTTACCTAGCTTTTGAAAACTAACGGGAGTCTGCCTTCGGGAAACAGCAGGACGCTTAGGTTTTGACATGTCGCTGACGCCGACCGTCTTGCGGATGTCCGTTGTTGAAGAATGTGCCGAGAGGTGGCCAGACCGACGTCGTTGGTGGTGAACCATTGTAAGTGATTTATGAATGAATGCCTGTGCGACAAGAAGAGAGGTGGTTGTGGTGGTGGTGTATAGTAGCAGTGATAAGTGCTACCACAATAATAGTAAATAAAATGTCAAAAAAGACCTGCCGGGGTTGATGATTGGCTTTGAGCCTGGCAGGTATTACCGGTCTAAAAGACCATCCAGCGGAAACCGAGAAGAAAAGAATGCTTCCAAGGAGGGCTGCAATCTGAGATGGAAATGATACCCTTGTAGGTGCGTGGGTGCACTCTGCGGTAAAGTATTCCGTACAAAAGAGTGAGAGGGTCGTCTGACTTTTTGTGCCTGGTGTTGGCTTGCTGGTGACCAAGGGGGCTTTTTGGCTCAGGTGGTGTGCTGGGAGTGGACAAGGTGACAAGGCAACCGCAGCGGGAGCAAGAAAACGTAAACGGTTGTCTTGGAAGGTTAAAAATAACCCGGCGGCTGAAGAATTGATAATTGATAGATAGGCAGCCGGATAATTGAAAAGGAGGACAGGCCTTGTGTGCGACAACCGATAAGGGTGTCGAAATAGTGCGCAGTGGTAAGTCTTTTAGAGCCGCCTGAAAGCCGGGGGTAGAGATAGATAGATAGATAGATAGAGAGGGAGGGAGGGAGAGGAAGAGCGAGAGAAGAAGAGCGAGAGCGAGAGAGAAAATAGCCGAATGTAGAAATGGTACTCCGTAGACGATCAACAGATCAAGGTAACGATGTAAGCTGATGTACCCCGTAGACCAAAACAAGATCCCTCTTTGAACCCGTAAAGTAAAAGATAAATATAAGAAAAATGTGATATAATATGGGACTCGGCGCGCAGGAGAGCTCGATAAACTTTTTCTTTCTTCGAAGCAAGATTGGACCGCTCTTGTGTATGCAGGGCGACAGGCTCCTATTTGAACAAGGAGGCTTGGTATCCGTGAAACCAAAGTTATCCAAGAGTATCTCTATCAACGGTGGATATGCGTAGCACGGAGTATTACTGTAGCATGAGCATGTACTCCGTAGATAGGGTGAATTGCGTCTTAGTGCCGGCTGTACTCCGTAGTCTCGGTGCTGGTGGTGGTCAACGGCGGTGTTTGTAACCCCGTCTAAGGCGGAAGCTTTCTTTCTTTCCTTCTTTCTTCTTCTTTGCGAGGTGGATATGATGACAAAAAGCTGAGGGAAGAGAGAAAGACAAGTGCACGCGGCATCAACTAGATCAAATTATAATCTTTTAAAAAGCGTAAGCCTCGTCGTTGAAAATTTTACGTGCTTTCGTCTCGATTGCGTGTGACTCCTGTCGTTGTCGTGATTGACTCCAACCGAAAGCGGAGTTTTGCTTGGAAACCTTTGTCACTGACCAATAGCGAGGCTAAGCACAAGTACGTGAACGCCAGCCAGAACCAAAAGAATTGGCGGAAACTTGGTCAATATGTACCATATCGTCGGGGGAAAAGAGACTTGATGAGTAACACCGCGACATGCCTCCCCTGGACCCCCTAGCAAGCCTTTGACTACTGGCTAGGGGGCACTGGGGGGTCAGGTAGTAGTGCTCCGTAGCGGTAGCAGCAGCAGGCACTTTGCTGCCGTATTACTAGTGCTGCATTCTGCATTGACCAGTCCAGTGGCTACCATACATAGTGGGCGGGCGTCTTTTGGACCTTGGACCATGGACCGTGGACCGTGGACCACCATTATTGACCCTCGTTCATCGTTTCTTGACCAGAGGGGGGTGTGATGGGTGCTGAGTGCTGCAAAGGGGCGGGGCATCTCCAGTGCCAGGAACGAAGTAATGCAGCAAGCAGACGCAAGCGTAGATGCAAAACCATGTTGTCGTTGTTGAGGCTCGTTTCGTTGTCCGCAAAGACCAAGGGTTTGACCTACTCCGTATGGTACTATGTACGTAGTACGGAGTAATCGGTAGTAGTGCGTAGGTTTGGCCCATCAAGGTTGAATAGCAACGGCTTCTTTTCTTTTTTCACGGCACCACAAATTCATGGTACTCCGTGAAAGCCTGCACGGCTGATACGAATGCCGTACGTACCTTGATGGCTTATGCTCTGGGTACGTAGTAGGCGTTTGTCCGGCTGAACCATTCATCATCATCGGCATCGGCATCAGCAACACCCTTCGAGTACGGAGTACGTACTGCATCGTAGCAATACTAGGTACTCTCATCCCCTCCTCCCCAACACATTGCAAGCAAGCCTGAATCGAACGTCCGACGGGCTGTGCCTGTGCCCCATGATCCACCCTTTGGCGAGTGACAAGTGTCGTAGGCACAGCGTGGGACCAAGGGCGGCAACCCGAGCTGCTAGAAACGGTACAAAACTACTATGTACTAGAGCACCAGGCCGATCCGAGTTCCGATGCGCAGCCGTGCCACCGCACAAAGTCAAGTCGTGGTCTTGCAGCTCGCTCTCCGTTGTGGATCGCTTGTTGGGAGCAAGTAGACATTTTGGTTTCTTTTCATGGTACCCATTACGGACAAGACAGCAAGTAGTATGACCGAGACATCTGAGAGCGGCTGGTACCCTTCCATCCGGGTTGGTGGGAGATGAAAAAACAAAAAGTGCCTGGTTATTGCCGGATGTACCGGTGAAAAATTGTAAAGAAGAACGTGGAAGCATTTTTTGGCACTTTGGCACTCTGGTACTGTCGATGAGCCGCCAAAGCGAAGAAGAGCCCTGGAGGCCCCCACGTTTTTCTCGTTCAATATTACCCGCGGGCTTGCCGCATGTCAGCACGGATGATTAGGGAATATTCAACACTTTTTTTCCCTTATTCTTTTCTTTCCTGCTTTTTGGTGCAGACGCGGGTGAAACAGCCTTTGCGTGCCGGTTGTCAGTGGTATGCTGATCAACGATTAACCTCGACAAATGGGAAAATGCGACCCGCGTGAACATTTCCTCGGTCCTCGACTCAGGACTCAGGGGGGAAAGCGAGAGAGCAGAGGAGCCTAGGGGAGAAAACAAAGAATTCTCCGTTGACGCTCTTTTCTTCTTGGCCTCGTGCGAGCCTATGCCATGGTCCGTGGTGGGGTTAGAGGGACAGCGGGAATGTCCCCCGCGAACCACTTCCAATGACCCCAAGGGCCTGCTGATCAGCCTGGCCCAGTCGGACTACCGCGTGCTCTGCGCGCTGGCGCAAAACCCGCAGCGCACCCTGAGCCGCGACTACCTGGCCGAATACACCTTTGGCCGCGAGCGCCAGGCGCTGGACCGCGCCGTTGATGTCTGCATCAGCCGCCTGCGCCAGCACCTGGAGCCCCAGCCACGCCAGGCCCAGCTGCTGCGCACCGTGCGCAATGCCGGCTATGTGCTTGCCTGCGAGGTCGAGACGCTAGCGTGAGCTTGTGAACACGTTCTGAGTGTGTCAGGCATAGCCCAGCGCTGTGGCAGACTCCAACCTGCGCCAACACGGCAGCAAGCAACAGAGCAGAACCATGAGCGAATACCAGTACTATGAATTCGCGGCCGTCGACAGGCCATTGACCAGAAACGAGATGGCCGAGCTGAGAGCCGTGTCTACCAGGGCCACCATCACGCCCAACAGTTTCACCAACGAATACGACTGGGGGGATCTCAAGGCCGACCCCGCCGATTGGATGCATCGCTATTTCGATGCTTTTGTTTATTCAGCCAATTGGTTTACCTGTCAGCTGTCACTGCGGCTGCCGAGAGCGGTTTTGTGCCATGGCGAACTGGAGGCATTCACCTATCCAGCGACTCAAACTGGATCATCAGCTGGATGCAGGAAGACAGTCAGGATGACGAGCGCTTTGCGGCCAACGATGGTGAAGGCTGGATGCGCAGGCTATTGCCCTTGCGTGATGAATTGATGCGCGGTGATGTTCGACCGCTTTATCTGGGTTGGTTGGCTGGCATCGATTCCTGGCCCGATGACATGCTGGAACCGGAGCCACCGGATGGGTTGGCAGAGCTCTCGCCAGCGCAGCAGGCATTGGCCGAGTTTCTGGACATCAGCCCAGACCTGCTGGAGGCCGCAGGATTCGGTACTGCCTCGGTCGCATCGTCGCAGCAGGAGACACCTCAACTTTCCGCGTGGCTGGCAAGCTGGCCTAACGCGGATATGCAGAACATGATCAAGGCCATCGCCCTGGGCCAGGCCCATGAGGCGGAACGCCAGGTGAAATCGCGCTACGCGGCATGGCTCAAAGCACAGCGTCCAACATTCCCGCAGGTGCCACGACGCCAAGTAGGAGAACTGCGTGAACGACTGGATTCGGTAGCATCAGCGAGACGGGCCCGTGAAGCGGAGGCGCTTGCACAGAGACAGGCCAGGCTGCGTCAGCAGCGTGAGGCCGAATTACGTCGGATCATGGAAACTCCAGAGATCTACTGGCACGCGGCGGATGCAGAGGCCTCGCGCGCCAATGCGAGCGGCTACGAAAAATCGGTATCTCTCTTGGCAGCCCTTGCGCAGGGCTATGCACTGGTTTCAACGCAACAGGAGTTCGAGCAGCGATTGCGGCGCTTTCTGGTCCCACACGCCAAGCGACCGGCTCTGCTGCGCCGCTTGGTCGATACCGGTTTGTGGTCTGAATAACGCAAACACATCCTAAGAACCTGTTCAAAGAATCACGGCTGCGACAAGGCTTGGTGCCACAGCAGCCCTGTCGAGCCCGCATCACTTCCCAATACAAAAGCTCGAAAAAATCACCCCCAGCAAATCATCCGACGTGAATTCGCCGGTGATGGCATTCAACGATTGCTGGGCCAGGCGCAGCTCCTCGGCCAGCAGGTCGAGCGCGGGGCTGTCCACATGCAGCTGGGCATGGGCGATGTCCAGGTGCTCTTCGACCTGTTGCAGCGCCTGCACATGGCGGGCGCGGGCGATGTAGGTGCCTTCGGCGGCGGGCTGCCAGCCGGCCATGGCCAGCAGCTGCTGGCGCAGGGTGTCGAGGCCATCGCCGGTTTTGGCCGACAGCACCAGCGGGGCCTGGCCGCCCGCCGGGGCAGCGGCAGCAGCAGTGCCAAACTGCGCGGCGGCCTCGGCGCTTTGGCGGCGGGCCTCGTCGGCGGTCATGGCATCGGCCTTGTTCCAGACCTGCAGCACCGGTACGGTGGCGGGCAGTTGCTGCTGCAAGGTGGCGGCGATCTGGCGGTCGGCCTCGGCGTAGTCGGGTGCGGCCATGCGGGTCAGGTCGTGCAGGAACAGCACGGCATCGGCGGCGGCGATTTCTTCCCACGCGCGGGCGATGCCGATGCGCTCGACCTCGTCGCTGCTCTCGCGCAGGCCGGCCGTGTCGATCACATGCAGGGGCACGCCTTCGATCTGGATGGTCTGCGCGACCTTGTCACGCGTGGTGCCGGCTATCGGCGTGACGATGGCCAGCTCGGCGCCGGCCAGCGCGTTGAGCAGCGAGCTTTTGCCGGCATTAGGCTGCCCGGCGATCACCACCTTGATGCCCTCGCGCAGCAAGGCGCCCTGGCGGGTGCGCTGCATGACGGCCTGCACGGTGGCGCGCATCGTGCCGCAGATCGAATTCATCAATGCGCAGACACCGGCGGCAATGTCCGAGATGCTGCGCCAGCTTTCGGCGCGCAACCAGGCGCTCGCCGTCGTCTCGCCGGATTATCCGGCGACCACGGCGATGGTTGAAGACCTGAAAACCCGTGGCATCCCGTTGTTCTGCCTGCTCTCCGACTTCGCCATGGACGTGCGGCAGGGCTATATCGGCCTCAACAACATGAAGGTCGGCCGCACCGCAGCATGGATGATCGCGCGCGGTGCGAAGCATCCCGGCAAGGTCGCGATCTTCGTCGGCAGCCACGTCGAGTACGATGCAACGCTTGCCAATGGGTCCACCGTCAAGGCGATGGTCCCCTTCGTGCGGGGGATGAAGATCCACGAGGCGGGGGAGGCGGTCAGCCTCACCTTCGACGCTGGATCGGCTGCCTTCCTGCCGCTCTAGACGCACCAAAACAGCACCACACTCTGGGCCGATGATCACATCATCGGCCCGAACTTTGTGTGAGGCTTCCTGCTTTATGAGCTATTATTGCGCCTTTTATCACTACATTTTGCACCAATATGGTATATCACTGCATCAATTTCATATAGAGCGTGCCAATATGCGGTGATAGCATGAGTGTATCAGCAATTCGATAGTTAGATATCCATTAGGACTGGAGAGGGGGTTTGACAGTGCAATTATTCACAAACATCAACCTGGTCATGGAAGACACGATCATAGAAAATGGGCATCTCATCGAAGAGGATGGGATCATCACCGCATACGGAGAAGGGAAGGGCCCTGCTGGCCTGAACGCCTCTACCATCGATGGTAGAGGCCTCTACCTCTCCCCCGGCTTTGTCGACATCCATACCCACGGCAGTGGTGGCCACGACTACATGGACGGTAGTGAGGAGGCGTTCAGAGGGGCGGCCAAGGCGCACATGCGCTTTGGGGCGACGACCATCCTCCCCACCACGCTTTCCTCCACCGATGAGGACCTCTACCGGGCACTGGATATTTTCAAGAGAGTGAAATCAACGACCACAGGACTTCCCCACCTGCCGGGCCTCCACCTCGAAGGCCCATACTTCAGCGTCAAGGAGAAGGGGGCGATGGAGGAGCGCCACCTCAAGCTCCCTGAGGAGGCGCACTATCGCCCCATCATCGAGGCGGCTGAGGGGAGCATCTGGCGCTGGTCGCTGGCCCCTGAGCTCGAGGGTGCCCTGAAGATGGCCGATCTGTTGGTCAAGGAGGGCATCCGCCCCACGGCAGCCCACACCTCGGCCACGTATGAGGAGATGAGCGAGGCGTTCGACCACGGCTTTACCCACCTCACCCACTTCTACTCGGCGATGTCGACCATAACCCGACGCGGGGGCTTCCGCATCCTCGGCGTCATCGAGAGCGGCTACCTCATCGATGGGCTCACCGTTGAGATCATCGCCGACGGCCTGCACCTGCCGCCGCCGCTGCTGCGCCTGATCTTCAAGTGCAAGAACCACGATGAGATCTGCACCACCACCGACAGCATGCGTGCAGCCGGCCTGGGGCCGGGCCCGACAATCCTCGGGCCACTGAAGGGGGGCACCGAGGTCTTCGTCGAAGACGGCATCGCCAAGATGCCCGACCGCACCAGCTTTGCCGGCAGCGTCGCCACCACCGATCGCCTCGTCCGTGTCCTGATGGAGCACGTGGGCCTCTCTCTACCAGCAGCAGTCAGGGCAACCTCCCTCCTGCCCGCCCGTTTCATGGGCCTTGGGGATCAGACCGGCTCCATCGCGGTGGGCAAGGCGAGCGACCTCATCCTCTTTGATGAGCATATCAACGTACAACGGGTTTTCGTCTCGGGAGTCGAGACGACCACCACATAAGAAGGAGTTACCATGAGTATCACCGTCACCATTGCGGACAATCCGCAAGAACTGGGCAAGAGTGCCGCGGCGAAGATCGCCGCCCTTCTCAACGAAGCCATCGCATCTCAGGGGGAGGCCCGAATCATCCTCTCCACCGGGGCGAGCCAATTCGAGACCATGGAGGCCCTCATCGAGAGCGATGTCGACTGGTCCAAGGTCGAGATGTTCCACCTCGATGAGTACGTCGACCTACCTGAGAGCCATCCGGCGAGCTTCCGCAAGTACCTCAAGGAGCGCTTTGTCAGCAAGATCAGCCTGAAGGCCGCCCACTTCGTCAATGGCGAGGGGGATGTGGCGGCGAACATCGCCGCCCTGGGCGTCGAGCTGAAGAAGAAGCCGGTCGATGTCGGTGTCATCGGCATCGGGGAGAACGGGCATATCGCTTTCAACGATCCACCGGCTGACTTCGAGACGGATGAACCGTACAAGATCGTCCTCCTTGACGACCGGTGCAAGCAGCAGCAGGTAGGGGAGGGGTGGTTCCGTACCCCCGCCGATGTCCCGGTGAAAGCCATCACGATGGCGCCGCGCCAGATCCTCTCGTGCAAGCACATCGTCAGTGCCGTGCCCCACGCCGTGAAGGCTGAGGCGGTCTACAACACCATTACCAAGAGCCTCGATCCTATGGTTCCGGCCACCCTGCTCAAGACCCATCCCGATTGGAATCTGTTCATCGACCGTGAATCAGCAAGCAAGCTGGTTGCATGGTAAACATAAAAATCCTACAGCGTAGGAAGGAGGATCGTATGAAGAAGAAAATTGTGACAATCCTGGCAGTACTGCTGCTGGCCACTGTCCTGTTTGCACAGGGTGGTGCGGAGACCAAAGGTGTGGTCAAGTTCAAGCTTGCTGAGAACCAGCCCGCCAACAACCCCATCTCCAAGGGTATGCTGATGTTCGCCGACCTGGTCAAGGAGAAGACCGGCGGTAGTGTCCAGATCGAAGTCTACATGGATGCACAGCTCGGAAATGAGAGCGAGACCATCGACCAGGTGCAGGCCGGGACGCTTGATCTTGCCCGCGTCAACACCTCCGCCCTTGCTACGACGGCAGATGAGGTCGGCGTGTTCACCCTGCCGTACGTCTTCACCAGCACTGAACAGAAGTACAAGGTGCTCGATGGCGCCATTGGCACCGAGGTCATGAACGCGCTGGGCAAGTACAACATGGTCGGCCTGGAGTTCTGGGAAGCGGGATCGCGTAACTTCTACACCACCAAGAAGCCGATCAAGAGCGTTGCTGACATGAAGGGCCTGAAGGTCCGTGTCCAGCCGAGCGAAGTGGCTATCAAGATGGTTGAGCTGCTCGGTGGCGCCGCCACCCCGATGGCATACGCCGAGGTCTACCAAGGCCTGCAGACCGGCGTCATCGACGCGGCGGAGAACGATTTCGTCTCCTACTACACCAGCGGACACTACGAGGTCGCCAAGTACTTCTCCCTCGACGGACACATGGCTCCCCCGGCTGTCGTCATCATGAGCGCCAAGTCCTGGGCAAAGCTCGATGCGAGCCAGCAGAAGGCAGTACGTGAGGCTGCGAGGGAAGCCGCCGTCTGGCAGCGCAAGGCGATGGATGACTTCCAGAATGAGAGCAGGGCCGCCGTTGAGGCAGCCGGTTGTCAGGTCTTCGACGTTGAAGTGAAGCCCTTCCAAGACATGGTCAGCGCAATCTACGCCATGTACCCACAGTACAAGAACGTGATCGAGCAGATCAGAGCAACCAACTAAGAATCAGACAGGGGGTGGGCCTTGGTCCAAGGCCCACCGACCTCTCGTGGAGTAATATATGAACAATTTACAATCAACGACGCTCAAGATCAGGTCGGGCCTTGAGAAGGTGATACACGTAGAACGCTACGTCTGTAGCATCGTGCTGATCATCGTCACCCTGATCACCTTCGTCCAGGTAACCATGCGCTTTGTCTTCAGGGCTCCGTTCTCCTGGTCCGAGGAGGTCACCCTGATGTTCTTGGTCTGGTTCGGTTACCTCTGCATGGCCATCGACATCTATACCGATGACCACGCAGCCCTGTACTTCCTTCACAAGAAGCTCAATCCCACGCTGAAGAAGAGCGCCGATATCATGCGCCATGGCCTCCTGACCTGGTTCTTCAGCCAGATGATCCGCTACGGGTGGATGATCACCAAACTCAACGCCCCCAAACGGATGCCCGCCACCAAATTCAGCCAGTCGCTGATGTACGCACCGCTGGTCTTCGGTGGAATCCTGATGTTGATCTATTCATTGTTCAATCTCGTCGACACGATTTTGACACCGCGCTCCGCCTACCAGAAGGCGAGCGACTCGCCCGCGACCGCCGAAGAGCTCATGGTTGAGCGTGGAGGTACCCTATGAGCTCAACGATTGGTATTTTAATTCTCTTTGGAAGCCTGATCTTCCTGATGATCTTCCGCTTCCCCATCTCCTTCGCCCTCGGCGTGGCAAGCCTTTTTACCGGCCTTTACCTCGGTATTCCCTTCTTCAACCTCTTCCAGAAGATGGCGACGGGGATCACCAGCTTCACCTTCATGTGTGTGCCGTTCTTCATCATCATGGCACAGATCATGACCGATGGCGGTATCAGCGACCGATTGACCAAGTTCACCAACGTGCTCGTCGGACGGGTTCGCGGCGGTACGGCGTTGGTCAACTGCCTGGTCTCGATGTTCTTCGGCGGCATCAGCGGCTCTTCGATCGCTGACGTCTCCTCCATCGGCTCCTTCCTGATCCCGTCGATGATCAAGGAAGGGTATGACGCCGACTACTCGATTTCCGTCACCTGTACCAGTTCGGTCGAGGGCGTCATCATCCCCCCGAGCCAGAACATGATCTACTACATCGTCTCGGCGGGCAGCGGCCTGTCGATCTCGACGATGTTCATGTCCGGCTATCTGCCGGGTCTTCTGCTCACCCTCGCGCTGATGGTCACCTCGTTCATCATCGCGGTCAAGAAGAAGTACCCGATCAGCGAAAGCTACAGCTGGAAGGAGAACATCGTCATCATCCGTGAGTCGTTGCTCGGCCTGGTCACCATCCTGATCGTGGCTGTCGGCATCATCGCCGGTATCTTCACCGCCACCGAAGCTGGCGCCATTGCAGCAGTCTACGCCTTCATCGTCACCACCTTCTTCTATAAGACGATGACGCCGAAGAAGCTGGTCAGCACCTTGATGAAGAGCCTGAAGACGCTTGGTACCATCATGGCGATCATCGCCACCAGCAGCGCGTTCAGCTACTGCCTCTCCTACTTGCGTGTCCCGATCATCGTCGCCAATGCGTTGATGAGCATATCGACCAACCCCGCCGTGGCGATGTTCCTGATGATTCTCATCATGATCATCCTCGGCTGTTTCATGGACATGGGGATCCTCTTGATCCTCCTGACCCCGATCTTCTACCCGGTGGCGATGTCCTTCGGCTTCAACCCCTACCACTTCGGCCTGATCATGGTCCTGGCCCTCGGTCTGGGACTACTCACGCCGCCGGTGGGAACCAGCCTCTGGGCCGGGTGCGCCATCGCGAACGTGCCGATCGAGAGCGTCATCAAGGGCTTTATCCCCTTCTACCTGACCTATCTCGCCGTTCTGGTCATCATTGTGGTCTTCCCCAGGATCACACTCATCCTGCCGATGTCGCTGGGCTACATCGTCTAACAGAGAGAGCGCAACAATCCAACACCTGTCACCTTATCGTGACAGGTGTTTTCTGTATTCGGTGGGAGGAAAGCCCATCACGCGCTTGAAGACCTGCGAGTAGTAGAGCGAGTTGGCAAAGCCGCAGCGGTAGGCCACCTCCTTCAACCCCAACTCCCTCTTCTCGAGCAGGTTGCACGACGCCTTGACCCGGTAGTCGGTCAGGTACTCCTGCACGCTCATCGAGAGGTTGGTCATGAAGGCACGGTAGAGGCTGGAGCGGCTCACCCCCACCGCTTGGGCGATCTCATCAACACTTATCTTATTTCCATAGTTGGCGGCGATGAACTCGCACGCGCTCTCGACAAACTTAAAACCGGGGTTCTTCACGAATGACGTGCTGGACTGGCCCATGAGGAAGGCGAGACAGGAGTAGAGCTTGCCGGTCATCGCCACAATTTGGGCTGGACGGTCGCCACGGCTCTCGTAGATTTCTCCAAAGAGTTGTTGGATTTTCTCCTGGCTCTGGCGCTGTGTCGCCACCACCGGGGCAAGCGGGGTGAAGCCGATGGCATCGGTGAGCAGCCGTGCATCACTGCCGGTAAAGCCGACCCAGCAGAGCTCCCAGGGATTCTGGTGGTCCGCCTTGGGGTAGATCTTCACATTGGGGTAGATCAACATCAGGTCCCCGGGCACCACCGTGTGGGTCTTGTTGGAGGTGCGAAGCGTGCCTTTCCCCCTGATACAGAAGTGCAGGGTGTAGAAGGCACGTACATCAGGGCGATGGACAAAACCCGGCGAGCTCTGCTCTTTGCCGACCGTGGCGACGACCAGGCTGGACATGCCGTGAAGCTGATTGTAGAAGTAGTTCTTATAGGGGACGAACGTTGCCATAGCCCAGCATACCCCAAAGTGCAGGAAAAACACAAAGCAATAGTGGGGTAACGGAATAAATATTTGTCTTTGGTTATTTTTTATTTGCTTTTTGTTGCTTTATGGGTGATACTCATAATTAAGACAAATAAAGAGTAAGGTGAAAGCGTATGCCCATATCCTGCTCAGAGAAAAGAATTGGAGGAACCAATGAAAAGAACCGTACTGTTTTTGACCAGTGTGCTCATCATCCTTGGCCTTGGCACATCGCTCTTTGCAGGTGGTGCAACCGAGACCATCTATCCCGATCCTGAAAAGAACATCACTGTTGTCGTACCACACGCAGCTGGTGGGTCGACCGACCTGATCTTCCGCGCCCTCGCCGATGAGATGAAGAAGGCCAGCGGTGTGAACTTCCTGGTTACCAACATCACCGGAGCCGGCAGTGCAACCGGTGCCAACGAAGTCATCAACAGCCCGGCTGACGGATACATGTTCCTCGGAGCCGGTACCCACACCACCGCCGCCACCATGCAGGGACTGACCAGCGGGTACAAGGATCTGGACTATGTCGCTTCCCTGAACTGGGACCCGTTCATCGTCGCGGTGCGCAACGACAAGCCGTGGAAGACCTTTGAGGAGCTGGTCAAGGATGCGGCAAGCCGCCCTGGCAAGATCTCCCTTGGGAACGCCGGCATGGGCGGGGCGACCGGAGTCGCCTCAGTTGGCCTCAACCTGGCCTTCTCCAAGAGCTTCAACGTCACCCCCTTCAACGGCGGCGCCGACCTGATCGCATCGGTCCTCGGTGGCCACTGTGATGTCGGTATCTTCAGCCAGTCCGAGGTCGTGGCCAACAGCCAGTCCTTCCGTCCCCTCGTCATCCTCACCGATGGGCACAGTTCCCTCGCCTCCCTTGCCAGCGTACCGACGCTTGCCGAAGCCGGCTATCCCGGTATCACGATCCCCGGTGGCTCGTTCCGGTCGGTGATGGTCAAGAAGGGCACCAGCGCAGAGGTGAAGAAGTGGCTTGCCGACACGGTCGACAAGGCGTTCCACAGCGCTGCGTTCGAGAAGTTCCAGAAGGACAACGGCCTCATCCCCGCCTTCTACAAGCTCGATGCCTTTGCTGAGTACGACAAGACGATCATCGCCGATTACGAAGTCATTCTGAAGGAAGCCGGTCTCTACGCAATGTAGGACCCGATGAGGTGCGTAATGTTTCGAAACCGTAAACCCCTGCCTTTGGTGAGTATGGTGCTGTCGGCACTCTACTTCATCTATGTGATCAGTTTGGGATCGTCGACAATGATCGGCGATGAGGTTGGAGGGGATCCGGGGGGGATGGTCTTCCCCCTCTTCCTCGCAATCTTCATGTTTCTTGTCTCGGCGGCACTCTTTGCAACCGACCGGAAGGATCCCTCTTCATCCCAGGGTGGAATGACATCGTCACAGAAGCGCCTCTTCGCCCTCACGGCCGTGGTCTCGCTGCTCTACGTAGTGCTCGCCCGGCCGTTGGGCTACATCCTCACAACCCTTTGGCTTCTCTACATCCTGACCTTCTACTACATACAAGGTGATGTAGTGCTGAAGGACCTAAAGGTCTCCCTCATAGGGTTTGTCTCTTCTACCGTAGTTATGTTGGCCCTCTACAGCATTGGGCGGAAGATTACCCGCTCGCTCTTGCTCGCTGCACGAAAGGGGAGTATCCCTTCTCTTTTGGGCTCGCCCAGTGCTGTAGCAGGGATTACTCTGGTTGTGGTGACTGCCCTCTTCGTCGCGCTCCTCTTCCTTTCGCGCAAACTCTTGGCAAAATGGGGTAAGAGCGGCAGCGTCCACAGTGCGCACATCAGTGCTCTTGTGGCGATTGCGACTACCGAATTCATCTATTTGATCTTCCGCCAGCTCTTCCTCGTCGAGCTCGTACGCGGCATCATCACGTGGTAGGGGAGGGAAGAACCATGGACGCATTCATTCAAGGATTTCATCAGATCGCGAACCTATCGACCATCATATGGATGTCGATCGGTTCGATCGTCGGCATCATCCTCGGCGCCCTGCCGGGCTTGACTGCTACCATGGGCATCGCGCTGATGATGCCCATCGCCTTCCAGCTGCCCACTGCCACCGGCATCGGCCTGCTTCTGGCCGTCTACTGCGGTGCAGTCAGCGGTGCTTCGATCCCGGCAATCCTCATCGGAATCCCCGGAAACCCCAACGCCATCGCCACCGTTGAAGACGGCCTCTTGATGACCAAGAAGGGGAAGGCGGGGGAGGCCCTCGGAGGGGCGGTCGTCGCCTCCTTCATCGGCGGTATCGGCTCCCTCATCGTCCTCGTCCTCTTCTCCCCGCTGGTGGCCCGCCTCACGTTGGCCTTCGGCCCGGCGGAGAAGACCACCCTCGCCCTGGTCGGCCTGGTCATCATCGCATCGGTCAGTGGCAAGAACATCCTCAAGGGACTGCTCATGGGCGCCTTCGGCATGGCCCTGGCGTTTTTGGGGACCGATCCCTTTAGCAACCAGCTGCGCATCCCCTTTGCAAAGCTCTTGGCAACCACACCGCTTGCCCGGGGTATGGACCTCACCAGTGCCCTGATCGGCCTCTTTGGCATCAGCCAGGTCTTCTTCGAGCTCTCCAAGCCCTTTGAGAAGACAGCGAAGGTCGATCCCATCAAGATCGACAAGATCTTCCCCTCGATGCGCAAGCTCCGTGATATGTGGAAGATCATCCTCAGTTCGCTGGGCATCGGCACCCTTATCGGCGCCATTCCCGGAACCGGGGCATCGATCGCGGTCTTTATGGCGTACAACTCGGCCAAGTCGATTACCGAGAACTCGAAGGGCAAGCTCGAACCGCTGGGCACCGGAACGTTGGAGGGGGTCTTCGCCCCGGAGGTGGCCAACAACGCCGTCACCGGTGGAGCCCTCATTCCCGCCCTCGCCCTCGGGATTCCCGGGGACGCCGCCACGGCGGTCCTCATCGGGGCGTTGATGGTCAAGGGCGTGACCCCTGGCTTCCACCTCTTTGCCACCAACATGAGCCTCGTCTACGCAATCTTCATCACGATGCTGTTGGCCAACATCTTCATGGCACTTTTCCAGCTTCTCGGTGTGCGCCTCTACCCGAAGGTACTCAGTGTGCCACAGCAGATTCTCCTCCCCCTGATCCTGATCCTCTCCTTCATCGGCGCCTACGCCGTTGCCGGGCAGGCTACGGCGGTGGGCATCTTCAACCTCGGCATCGCCCTCTTCATGGGCCTTGTGGGCTACTTCCTCAAGAAGGATAACTACCCCATCGCCCCGATCGTCCTCGGCCTGATCCTTGGTGGCATGTTCGAGGAGAACTTCCGCCGGGCGGTCAAGCTTGCCGGAGGCAACTACCTTGTCTTCTTCACCAAGCCGATCTGCCTTCTCTTCATCGGCTTCTCGATCCTCTCGATCGCGTTGCCGGCTATCAAGCAGCGGAGGGAGCGACGGAAATGATTGTCTACGTACTGGGCAGCACCGGTAGTATCCAGGGCAGGGAGGCCTCAAACACCTCCCTGGCCGTCACCTCTGCAGGCCGGACGCTCCTCATCGATGTCTCCGGCTCCCCGATCCAGGCCCTGAAGCGGAGCAACATCGACCCCTTGAGCGTCGATGTGCTCCTGCTGACCCACGCCCATATCGACCATCTCTACGCGCTCCCCTCCCTGATCCACCAGATGTGGCTCATGGGGCGCACCGCTGATCTGACCATCGTTGCCAACAAGGAGACAATCGAGGTGGCCCAGAGCCTCTGTGCCCTCTTCTCCCTTGCCGAAAAGAGGGGGATCTTCGCTGTCAATTGGCAGGTGGCCGAGGAGGGCAGGGCGGCAGTGACTGTTGGGAAGATGGCTATCACGCTCTTTTCGGTTCCCCATGGTATTCCCACCCTCGGGTGCACGCTTGAGGAGGGGGATGAGAAGGTCGTCTACCTCGCCGACTGCAAGAGCAGCGGCTCCTACCCGCCATGTGCCTGGAAAGCCGACCTCCTCATCCACGAGGCGGGGGGCGTTGCCGAAGAGGAGGAGCGACTCATGAAAAGCGGGCACAGCAGCGCCCGCCAGGCGGCCGAGGCGGCACTGCTTCTTGAGGCGCAGCGCCTGGTGCTCGTCCACCTGCCGTGTGATGAGGGTGAACAGGGACGGCTGCTCAGTGAAGCTTCAGCGCTCTTCGGCGCTACTGAATTGCCTCGACTGTTCGAGCCCTATCAACGGTGAGGATGTGGAGGCGGTAGGCAAAGTTTGTTCAAAAAAAGAAAGTCGATGACAAATAAGAGCAAACAAAGTACAATTAGGTGTCGACAGAATCTGTGAGGAGTGCCTATGAATCCCGCTGCACGAAAGAAAGAAATCATTTCACTGCTGGAGCAGGCCGGCTCGGTTCAGGTCGCCGACCTGGCCCGGACCCTCAAGGTCTCGAAGGTCACCATCCGCAGCGACCTTGATGAGATGGGCCAGAGGGGCCTGTTGGTCCGTACCCACGGGGGTGCCATCACGGCAGAGCGGCAGGGCAGTTCCCGCTTTGTCAGTGTGACGATCAATGAGTACGCCGACGAGAAGAAGGCGATCGCCAAGATCGCTGCCTCCCTGGTCAAGGGCGGCCAATCGATCATCATCGACAACGGCAGCACCACCGTCCACGTCGCTCCCTTTGTCAGCGAGCTGCCCATCACGGTGATGACCAGCTCGCTCTTGGTCGTCCAGCAGCTCATGCACGCCGAGAAGGTGGACCTCCTGATGGCCGGCGGCATCCTGCGCCGTCCCTCCATGGGCCTGATGGGCAACTACACCAAGGAGTTCTACCGCCAAATCCACGCCGATTGGTGTTTCCTCGGTGCCTCGGGCTACTCGGCTACCCATGGGGTCTTCTGCACCAACCTCATCGAGGCAGACTCCAAACAGACGATGATCAAGAGCGCCTCGAAGGTCTGTCTCCTGTCCGACTCATCGAAGATGGAGCGCCTCTCGCTGGCCAAGGTCTGCGATTGGGATGCCATCGACTACCTCATCACCGATGCCATCGAGGCAGAGACCCGCAGCGCGCTCGAGGAGCAGGGAGTGAAGGTCCTCACCCCATGAAGATTCCCCCTCCTGCCATCTCACTGGTCGGCTTCAAGACCACGGAGGAGGTCGCCTCCTACCTGGTCGAGGTCCCCGACGCCCGCTTCGAGCTCTCCTACAAGATGAGCAGGGCGTTTCTTGAGGAGCTCTCCCCGCTCATCGAGGGGAGGGTGGAGAGCGCCCACGCCTGCTGTCCCGCCGAACCGATCTTCCCCAACTTCGCCTCATCTGACCCCTCCGTCCTCAGCGAGAGCTTTGAGGCGGTGGAGCATACCCTTGAGACGTGTGCGCGCTTCGGGGCGACCATCATGGTCCTGCACCCGGGCTACGTCACCGACCTGGCCATCCCGGCAGAGAACAACGCACGCCAGGCTCTGTTGGACGACCCGGTCTTCAAGCCCTACATCGGGGTACGCGACGGGGCGATCTGCCGCACCGACTACCCGGAGAGCGACGTCTACCGCCGCCATAGAGACCAAGCGAGCAGAGAGCTGGCAAAGGTCGCCGCCCTCGCGTCCTCCTATGGGGTGCGCCTGGCAGCGGAGAACCTCAACCCCCGCGTCGCCTACCTCTTCCAGAAGCCCGAGGAGATGGTGGCGCTCTCAGAGAGCTGTGATGCCCTCTCCATCTGCCTCGATGTCGGCCACCTCTACATTGCAAGCGCCGTCTACGGCTTCGACTACCTGGAAGGCCTCAAGACGATCCTTGCAACCGGGCGGGTGATCAACTGTCACCTCCACGCCAACACCACCGACAAGGGGCAGGGTCGCTTCCGCGACGACCACCACACGATCGACCGACACGGCTTCCCCATCGAGGAGACGCTCTGCCTTGTCCTCAAGGCCAAGGCGAACCTCGTCCTCGAGACCGTCGAGGAGCCGGTCTACAACAGCCGTCGCCTCATCGAACTCTTGGAGGTGTGCCATGCAGGTCATTGAACACTCCACGATCGGCAAGCTCGGCGAACCCGAGCGCAATGAGGACGGGATCTTCATGAGCCCCGCCTTTGCCGCCGTCATCGACGGCTGCTCCTCAATCAAGCCTGCAGGGTCGTCTTCGAAGACGAGCGGGGTCGTGGCCCGCGAGCTCATAGGAGAGGCGCTCTCCCTCCTCGACCCTGCTGCCACCATGGAGGAGGCGTTCAGCGCGCTCAACAACGCCATCCACAGCTGGTATGAAGGGCAGGGGGGCAGCGGGGTGTTCGAGGCACATCCCGAGCTTCGCGCAAGCGCCTACTGTGCCATTGCAAGTGTAGCACGGCGCGAGGTGTGGGTCCTCGGCGACTGCCAGGCCCTCATCAGTGGCAGCGTCCATACCCACCACAAGAGAGTCGACTCCCTGATGGAGGAGCTGCGCGCCTTCATGATCGAACACCTCCTCCTTGAGGGGTACAGTGAAGCCGACCTGCTCAAAGAACCCAGCCTTGTCGACCGGCAGCTGCGCCCCATCATGGCCCTGCAGCCAGCGTTCCAGAACAGAGCAGAGCCCCTCAGCTACACCTATGCGGCCCTGGACGGCTTCTTCTCCGCCTACAGTGCGATCATCTGCATCCCCCTCACCTGTGCTCCGGTCGAGGTGGCCCTGGCCACCGATGGGTATCCGAAGATCCGTTCGACCCTCGAGGCGAGTGAGGAGCATCTCATGCGCATTATCGCTTCCGATCCGCTCCTCTACACCGAATTCCGGTCAACAAAGGGAGTGGTGGGAACCAACCGCTCTTTCGATGATCGTTCATATTTGCGTTTTATTGTCTAAACTGGATATTAAAAAGCAAAAGAACGCAAATAATTATCAAGACCGCAGTAATACGCAAAAAAAGAAAACTTTTCCTTGTGTTTTGGCCAAACCTGGACGATACTGGACGTACAAAGGCCCTTGGTCCAAGGGCATAGCTACCTAAGGAGGAAACAGATGAAAAAACTGTTAATCGTACTGCTTGTGTTCGGTGTGCTCTTCACCCCGATCTTTGCACAGGGGACGAAGGAAGAGAAAAAGGTCGACAAGCTGGTCATCTACAGCGCAGCGGCTGAAGATGAGGCCGAGGCGTTGACCAAGAAGTTCAACTCCCTGCATCCCGAGATCACCGTCAGCATCATTCGTGCCGGCAGCGGCGAGCTGGTCAACCGTATCTATAGCGAGCAACCGCGCCCGGCTGGGGACATTCTGCTGATGATCGCCAAGGAGAACATGGAGCTCTCATACGAGTACCTGGCCCCCTACAAGAGTGCCAACCACGACAAGATCGATGCCTCGGTGCGTGACAACGCCGATGTGCCACGCTACTACGGCTCCTCGATGCCGCTGCAGGCGATCATGATCAACACCAACCTGCTCAAGCCGGCCGACCGCCCCGTGGCATGGAAGGATCTGACCAATCCCAAGTACAAGGGTGAGATCATCCTCGCCAACCCGGCACTCTCCGGCTCCGCGTACGCCCAGCTCTACATGCTCAGCCACCTCTATGGCATGAGCTACATGGGCGAGCTTGCCAAGAACGCCGTCTTCACCGCCTCCTCCACCGCAGGGCCGGAGTCGGTTGCCCGTGGCGAGTACGCGATCACCGTCACCGGTGAGTCCAACATCGGCAAGTACATCGGCGAAGGCGCCCCGGTAACCTACGTCTACCCCTCCGAGGGAACAGGTGCACGCTTTGATGCCACCGGCATCATCGCCAATGGACCCAACCCCGAGGCCGCCAAGATCTTCATGGACTTCATCACCAGCATCGATGCCTATGAGATCATCCGCACCACCCGTAACCGGCGTGTCGTCACCACCGAGCTGCCCGGTCCGGCGAACCTTCCCGCTCTCGGGGAGATCAAGCTCTTCCCGTACGATGACCTGGAGGCCGCTGCCCTGAAGGAGCAGCTCGTCACCGAGTTCTCGAACCTGATGTAATGTCCATCCGCTGCCCGGGTTTCCCGGGCAGCACTATGCCACAAGGAGTGTGTCCTGCCATGAGCCTGAGTTTGACCTACCAGCATGTTAACAAGATTTTCGGTGAGCAATCGAAGAACCCCGTACACGCCCTCAAGGATGTGTCCTTCACCATCGAGCCGGGCGAGCTCTTCTGCCTGCTCGGTCCATCAGGTTGTGGCAAGACGACCCTGCTGCGTTCAACAGCAGGGCTCGAGTCGATCACCAGTGGCCAGATCCTCTACGGGGATCGGGACATCACCGCCATCCCCCCCTTCCGTCGTAATATCGGGATGGTCTTCCAGTCCTTCGCCCTCTACCCCCACATGAACATCTTCGAGAACGTCGCCTACGGGCTGCGTGTCCGCAAGACCCCCGAAGCGATCGTCAAGGAGAAGGTCACCGAGGTGATGGAGCTTGTCGGCCTGACCGAGGAACTGAAGCGCAACCCATCCCCAACCGGCCTCTCCGGTGGCCAGCAGCAGCGTGTCGCCATCGCCCGTGCCCTCGTCTATGACCCTGATATCCTGCTGCTCGATGAGCCGCTGGCCAACCTCGACGCCAAGCTCAGGCGCTACATGCGAGCCGAGATCCGCCGGATCCAGAAGGCGACCGGCATCACCACGATCTTCGTCACCCACGACCAGGAGGAGGCGATGGCCATCGGCGACCGCCTCGCCGTGCTGCGCATGGGGGTGGTCGAGCAGATCGGCACCTCAAACGATCTCTACACCTGCCCTGACAGTGCCTTCGTATCGAACTTCATCGGCAAGATGAACTTCTTCAATGGAACACTGACCTCCCCGGCCAGCGCTACGCTGGACAACACCCCCATCACGATTACCGTCAAGGAGGAGAAGGCGCGCTTTGCTGCCCCGCCTGCGGTGGGCAGCGCCGTCCTCATCGGTGCACGGCCGGAGCAGATGGAGGTCCTCACATCCCCTGCTTCGGATACCATCGAGGGGGTGGTGCAGATCATCCAGCACCTCGGCCAGGTTGTCCGCTACGAGGTGATCATCGACCCCTCCATCAGCGACACGCCCCTGGAGATCGACATGCCCTGCATGATCGAGGGGGTGTTTGAACAGGACCAGGTCTTCGTCCGATTGAAGGAGGGCCTCTCCTCCCTCTTTGATGTCGAGGAGCGAAACTGATGAAATCCAACACCAAGCTCGGCGAGGTCGTCAAGAAGGATATAACTCCGTACCTCGTCTTCGCCATCCCGCTCGCCTTCATGGCGATCTTCCTGATCTACCCGATGATCATCACCCTGGCGCGCGCCTTCATGCCGGCGGGCAACAAGCTGCTCTTCGGCCAGTTCTCCCTCTCCGGCTTCACCAAGTTCCGCGAGAGCTCCATGTACCGCAAGGCGCTGACCAACTCCTTCATCGTCAGTCTCTCCGTGACCGCCTTCACCATCCTCATCGGGGTGCCGATGGGCTACTTCGTCGCACGGGTGAAGATGCCGGGCAAGAACCTGATGCTCAGCCTGGGGATCCTGCCGATCATCATGCCCTCCTTCGTCGGCGCCTTCACCTGGGTCATCCTCCTCGGCAGACAGGGGGTGGTGCGCCACTTCCTCAACATCATCCTCGGACCGCTTGGCATCGAGGTGCCGACCATCTACGGGATGTTCGGCATGATCCTCTGCATGACGCTGACCTACTACCCCTTCGTCTTCCAGCTCGCCTACGGCGCTTTCGCCTCGGCCAACTCGCTTCTAGAGGAGGCGGGCATGCTCATGGGAGCCTCCCGGTGGTACATCTTCCGCACCATCACCTTCCCCCTGATTCTCCCCAGCCTCGGGGCCGGGGCGCTGCTGGTCTTCGTGCGTGCCATCGGCAACTTCGGCATCCCGGCGATCATCGGCGGGGACAAGTACGTCCTGCCCACCCTGATCTACTTCCGCGTCAATGGCTTCTGGGACCTCAACGGGGCGGCCTCGATCGCCGTCATCAACGTCCTGATCACCGCCTTGGTCCTCTACATCCAGAAGCGGGTCATCAACCGCCACGAGTACGAGACGATCTCAGCGACCCACTCCGAGATCAAGCAGCACGAGGGGCTGGCCATCCGGATCATCGCCATCGTCTACTGCGTCCTGGTCCTTGTCATCAGCCTGCTGCCGCAGATCACCATCATCATCATGAGCTTCTTCGAGAAGTGGATCGGGCTCCTGCCCGAGGGGTTCACCCTGAAGCACTACGCCCGTATCCCCATCTACTCGAAGAAGGAGCTCTTCAACACCTTCTACCTCTCGATCCTGGCAACCGTCCTGGCGGCGATCCTCGGCTCCCTGATCGCCTACATCACCGAGCGCAAGAAGCCCAAGGGGTCGGCGCTCCTCGACCTGGCCATCATGGCCCCCTTCATCCTGCCGGGCACCGTCGTCTCGGTCTCCCTGCTCTCCGCCTTCAGCGGGGCGTCGGTCATCGCCCTCGGCGGCACCTACACGATCATCGTCATCTCCTACATGATCAGGCGGACCCCCTACGTCTACCGCAGCGTGGCCGCCAGCCTCTCGCAGCTCAACCCGTCGCTTGAGGAGGCCTCCACCATCGCCGGGGCGAACTGGTTCTACACCTTCCGCCGTGTCAGCGTC
>CALFMX010000094.1 GCA_937902565.1 uncultured Spirochaetales bacterium | reverse complement strand
TTGTATTCGCTCCTGATCCCACTGCCTCTATGTGCTTTGGACATATACTCTACTCCTTGCGTCGTCAAACTTCGTACCGTTTGAATATATAGGTGCTCCCCATCTCTGTCAAGGGGAGCTCAGAGTTGGATCGACAATGAGAACGAAAGCGTCGATGCCTCTGCTGTGGGGCTCTGGGTATACCATGCAGTGGGATACTCATAGAGCAGCAACAGTTCGGCATTTCCCAACTCCCCCCCCAGCCCGATGGAGTGGCGGCCGTTTGACGGGGAGATCTTGATCAGGTCACCTGCCTGTGTCTTCACCTCACGATAGCCGGTCAAAAACGAGACCGACCAATCGGGCAGGAGCTGGAGCTTGGCCGAAAGGCCGACTCGAATCTCCCGATTCTCATCACTGCCAAGGTTGACGAGATCGAGCGCCCCCTGGACCTTGAAGAGGTGAAGGTCGTTGTCAGCGGTATAGGTAGGGCTTGAGAGGCTGAGGCCCCAGCCGAGGCTCTTGATCAGCGAGTCACTGTCCAGCGCCAGGGACTCCTCACCCCTTGAGTAGGCGAACTGGTCCACCACCACGCCTATAGCGATCCAATCGTAGTCCAACAGCAAGCCAAAGCCGAAGTTGATGGTGGCACGCTCCTCGACGTTGTCGTAGCGGGCGATGGCGCTCTGGACCAGGTAGTCCAACAGGATCTGGTCGGCATTGAGCTGTATATCTCCGCGGGCACTGGTTGCCACCGCCTGGGCTCGAAGGCCCAGGGAGAGCGGGCCCAGTCCCCACGCCCAATCGAGCTCGAAGAGCGTCAGCTTGAGGCCATCATAGGTGCTGTATGACCCGAAATCCTGGTAGTTCTCAAAGATTGTCCGGCTCTGGATCGTCAAGGCGAGCCGCTTTGCCAGGAACGTGATCGACCCGTCAGCTTGGGGGTATTCGAAACGAAAGTGTTTTCCATAGGAGGCCAGCTCATCACCAAAGCCTGTGGTGGCGATCAAGGAGCGTGTCTTTGTCCGTTCGCTGCCGAGCAGCGCCGGATTGGCAAAGAAGGAGTCGGGGGCAAGGGGCAGGGCAAGGCCCGCCCCACCCATCGCAGACGCATAGGTGCCATACCCATCCAGGGCGAGGGCGAAGAGGCTTGGCAGCAGAACACAAAGGGTGAGTGCTCCGATGACCAGGATTTTGTTCACGCGTCTCGATCTCATGTGCCAAGCATACCAAATAGAGGGGTGAAACACCACAGGGAGTTTGCAAAATAGTCCGGGTGAAGTACCATAGGGTATGGTTTCACTGAGTGCACTCCTATCCGTTTGTGGCTACGCCACTCCCCTCTCCCCCGACCTGTCGATCGGGAGTATCGTACAGCACTCCTCCAAGGCAGAGGAGGGATCGCTCTTCTTTGCCATCGATGGGGAACATACCAGCGGCAGGCTCTGGGCAGCGGAGGCGGTCGCCCGGGGAGCGGTTGCCGTCGTCAGCGAGCATCCGATCGACCACCTCCCCGTCCCGGTCTTCGTCATGCCTCGGGTGCGCAGCGTCTACGCCCATATGTGCGCTGCCTTCTACGCCGATCCACAGGACCATCTCTGTGTCATCGGTGTCACCGGCACCGATGGCAAGTCCACCACCTGCGACTACCTCCACCACATCCTGACGGACAACGGACTGCGCTGTGGCCTCCTCTCCACCATCTCCATCGATGACGGGTCGTCCAAACGAGCCAGCCCCTACCGCCAGTCGACACCGGAGGCGGACCAGCTCTTCGCCTTCCTCTCCCGCGCCGTCGACCATGGTCTTACCCACGTCATCCTCGAGTGCACCAGCCATGCACTGAGCACCCTCTTCGATCGCCTCGGTCCCATCAAATTCGATGTGGCGATCGCAACGACGGTGAGCAGTGAACACCTCGACTTCCACCACACCCGTGACGCCTACCTCGACGCCAAGCTGAACATCGTACGTCGGCTGAAAGCGGATGGCCTCTTTGTCAGCAGCACCGAGAACCCCGCCCTACCGGCCTTCCTCTCCCTGCTGAGGCGAAGGGAGAACGCCGTGGTCGTCGGCGAGGACCTCCCCTTCTCTACCACACCCAAAGGCTGGGAGGGGGTGACCATCGAGAGCGGGGGGGAGCGGGTCACTACGCCCCTGCTGCTCCCGGTCCTCGCGACCAATGCACTCGTTGCGCTGGCAGCTGCCCGTCACCTCACCAGGAAGGCGATCGCCCTTGCCCAATTGGGCCACCTGCCAGCGCCCAAGGGGCGGATGGAGGTCGTCCCCAATAGCGCAGGCATCACGGTCGTGATCGATTTCGCCCATACCGCCGACTCCTATGAGAAGCTCTTTGGCACCATAGAGAGCATCGGTTCTATCGGGCATCTCACAGTCGTCATGGGGGCTGCCGGACGGCGGGATCGCACCAAGCGGGCCGCCATGGGGAGGATTGCCGCCTCTGCCGCCGATCTCTTGATCATCACCGAAGAGGACCCGCGAGACGAGAGCGAAGAGCAGATAGCTGACGACCTGCTCAGCGAAGTCGACCGGAGACGAACCACCATCCTCCAGATCCCCAAGCGGCGGAGCGCCATCAGGACCGCAATAGAGCGGGCAGAGGCGGGAGACGTCGTCCTCCTTTTGGGCAAGGGGCACGAGCGCTCCATACAGCGTAAAAACGAGACCATCGCCTGGGATGAACGAGCGGTCGCCCGCAGGGCGTTGGCGAAGAAGGAGCAGGGCAGATGAGAGTGGCATTGATCTACGGTGGGCGGTCGACCGAACACGATGTGTCGGTCGCCAGTGCACAGACCATCCATGAGGCGCTGGTCGAGGGGGGGCACGAGGTCACCACGATCGCCATCACCTTGGATGGAGTCTGGTACCTGCAGCCCCGTGGGGTTGGAGCGCAGATTGAAGAGAGCAGCGTGGTGACCCTGCATCCAGGCGTCGGCGCCTTTGTCGACAACACCCCCCTGCCCATCGATGTCGCCATCGCCCCCACCCATGGCTGGGGGGGAGAGGATGGAAAGCTCCAGGGCCTCTGTGAACTCTGCTCGATCCCCCTTGCCGGCTGTGACACCCTCTCCAGCAGTGTGGGCATGTACAAGATGGTCGCCCAA
>CALFMX010000093.1 GCA_937902565.1 uncultured Spirochaetales bacterium | reverse complement strand
GATATAGCCCATGACGTGCTCATCAGTGAGGGCCTCCTCGAGGGCCATGCCCTCGTAGGAGCGGCTGCGGACCATTGGCACCAGGGTGCGGCAGTTGGACGTGGCGTAGCGGATGATGAGCTTCTCATCGGTGAGGATCACGCCATCCTCGATCGACTCGAGCACATTCTCCAACATCTCCAGTTCATCCGATAGGCTCTCCAGTACCCCCACTATCTGGCGGGTATCGAGCTGGTCAATCTTGGCAATCGCACGTTGTACAAAGTTTCTCATCGCGTCTCCAAGAGGGTGTAGTAGAGGCCCTGTCCCATCATCTTGACATCCTGGTTGTAGAGTTCTCCCTGGTAATAACTCTCGTTGACTGCACGCACCAGGGCCGTTGCACGTGCGCTTTCCAAGGCGCCGACACGCTGGCGCTCACACAAGCAGTCGAGGAGGAAGTGCAGGAATTGTTCATAGCCATCCATCTTGTCGATCCCATCGAGGAGCGTGGCGAGCTCCACCGAGGAGAGGGTCCTGCGTGCGATCACCGAATCGGCGATGCGCCGGGCCGCCTCGTCGAGGACGGGAAGGTCCAGGCCCCCGTTCTCAAGGTAGAAGGAGGAGAGGTCGCTGTACTGCTTCTTCGGGTAGTAGGGCTGGAGGTAGCGGGCAAGCGCCTCATCGGTGAGGGGGGAGAACCGGGTCTGCCGGGCGCGTGAGAGGATCGTCTGCATGATCCGGTTCGGATGCTCGCTGAGGAGGAAGAAGTAGACATCGGATGGTGGCTCCTCCAAGAGCTTGAGCAGTGCATTGCGCGCCGAGAGGTTGGTCTCCTCCATCGCTTCGATGATGATGAAGCGCTTCTCGCTGCCGATGGCCGACCGGCTGACCCACTCTGCGATCGAACGCACCTGGGCGATGGTGATCGTCGAGCTCTTCTTCGCCGCTACGAGCAGGCGGCGCACCCCCTGGCGCAGCTCCTTTGCCCATCGGGCGCGCACCGCTTCCTCCTCCTCCCCGCTTGTGACCAGCTGCCCTACCAGTTCATTGAGCGCAGCCGCCTCGGCGAGGGTATTGAGCTGGGGGTGGTAGGCCAAGAGGAGGATGCGAAGGGAGCGGATGAGGGCCTCTTTGGAGAAGTCGGTGCCCAAGCGCTCCCAGGAGGCGATGGCGCTCTCGATGATCGAACGGTGGTCGCGCTTGCTGACTATGAGCAAGTTCTCCCCCGAGAGGGTGCGCCACTGGGCACAGGAGGGACAGGTGCACCGGCTCCTGCCATCCTCGTGGCAGTCGAGGATCCGCACACACTCGAGGGCGAAGCTCATCCGCAGGCTGTAGGCGGGCCCTGAAAAGAGGTTGACCTGGGCAAAGCGCCCGGAGGTGAACTGCTCGCCCAGGTTGGCGGCAAGCTCAGGCTGGAAGGCGGCGAGGTGTTCAAACATTGGTCAGTCCCGTAGTCGAGGTGATCCAACTGAAGGTCTCGGGTACCAGGGGGCGCACCACATTGAGGACAAACTGGCTCTGGTCGAGGACGGAGGAGAGGTCGAAGGCGCGTTGCAGTTCAAGGACGTAGAGGATGAGGGCCGCGATGATCGCCAGCTCAAATGCCCCCCAGAGGAAGCCGAGGAGGGCGTTGACCTGCCTCAGTCCGGTTGCGGTGAGGGCGGTCTCCAACAGCTTGCCGACGATCCTCATCAAGAGGTAACCGATGAGGAAGAGGACGACCCACGCCACCAGGCTCGCCAACAGTGGAGGGAGGTAGAAGGACTGGACTATGACCTCTGCAACCATCTTGGTGAACATCAAGCCGGAGAAGAAGCCGACGATGAACCCCGAATGGTGGGAGAACGCCTTTGCAAACCCCACAAGGGTCCCGACGATCCCTGCGATGACCGCGAGGCTGAACACGATGATGTCAATCGAGTTGAAGTAGATCGATCCGATGGTCACTCCCCACTGCATACCTGCCTCCTCATTCCCTGCTCCCTGACCAGGGTGGCGATCAGGGACGCGCTTGCTCGTTGGGCAAGCGTACCAATAGCGTCTCGGTAGGCCCTACGGGCCCCATCGTCGGCCAACAGCGTAGACACCTCGTGTTGGAAGGTCTCGCTGTCAATCTCACCAAAGAGTACCCTTGCCGCCCCCCGCTGTGCAAGCACTTTGGCATTGTCCACCTGGTCGCCGCGGCTGGAGGCCGTCGAGAGGGGGATCAGGAGGGCGGGGGCGGCAAAGAGGGCCAGTTCGGCGATGGTGTTGGCCCCGGCCCGGCAGACCACCAGGTCGGCACGCTCGAGCAGGGCCGGCAACAGGTCGGAGATGAACTCGACCTCGGTATAGCGCGGGTGGACGGTCCCGGTCATTTTGCCCGGTCCGCACTGGTGGTAGACGTAGGCATCCGCTGCCAGAGCGTCCAGCGTGTCGTGCACCAGGTCGTTGATCTGGCCCGACCCGCCGCTGCCGCCGAGGATGAGCAGCAGCTTCTCCCCTTCGGCGAGGAACGGGAGTGTGACACTCCCCGGCTCGTAGGCGAGGAGATCACAGCGGATGGGAGAGCCGGTCGCCACGACCCGCTTGGCCCTCATGTGCTGGAACCCCTCTTCGATGGGGGTGCAGAGGATCTGTGAGAATCGGCTGTTGATCGTGGTGGCGAGGCCGGCGGTGGTATCACTCTCGTGGCTTATGACCGGGATCCTGAGGAGCCAGGCGGCGATGACCACCGGGGGGGTGACAAACCCACCCTTGGAGAAGAGCACATCGGGCCGCCGGGCAGTGAGGATGGCAAGCGCCTTGAAGAATCCGGCGATGACAAAGAGTGGGGAGGCAAGGTTCTTCAGCGACCGGTAGCGGCGCAGCTTGCCTGATGGAATGGCGAGAAAAGCGAGGCCGGCCCCCTCCACCGCAGCCTTCTCGCCTGCATCATTGCGCCCTATGAAGAACGCCTCATAGCGTTCATCCCCCCTGAGCGCCTCATGCACGGCAAGGGCGGGATAGACATGGCCGAGGGTCCCTCCCCCAGTAAAACAAACCACCATAGCCCATCGTACCATGAACAGCGGAGACTGAACAGCCAAAGTGGCCCAAATTGATACACCTGGGTATAAATGTCCCGGTTATTTTTCTGCTCTTCCCTTTTCCCTACCCAGTCGAATGAGTATACTTGTACAAAGGGCACTCCCTCCAACAAGGAATCAATACGTATGGGCACCTCACTGTTAAGCAAGCTGTTCGGAACAAAGCAAGAGAAGGACATCAAGGGCCTGCGCCCGATCGTCGAGGCGGTAAACGAACAGGAGGCGTGGGCCTCCTCATTGAGCCGGGAGCAGTTCAAGGAGCAGACCGCCCGCTTCAAGGAGCAGATAAAGGAGGGGGCAAGCCTGGACCAGCTCCTGCCCCAGGCGTTCGCCCTCGCCCGCGAGGCGGCCCGGCGCACCCTTGGCGAGCGCCACTACGATGTCCAGATCATGGGGGCTGCGGTCCTCCACCAGGGCAAGATCCTCGAGATGAAAACCGGTGAGGGAAAGACGCTGACCTGTGTGCCCGCAGCCTACCTCAATGCCCTT
>CALFMX010000092.1 GCA_937902565.1 uncultured Spirochaetales bacterium | reverse complement strand
GACGCGGGGGTGTTCTTTGCCAAGAACAGCGATCGCCACCCTGCCGAAGTCCAGCTCCTCGAAAGACGTGACGGATCGCTTGTCTGGGATCGAGAACCAAAACTCGCCAAGTACGAACGGCAGCTTGCGACGCTCACGGAGGCGCATGCCACCCTCACCCACCCCTACCATGCCCTCATCAGCCGCCCGTCGTGGATCTGGGGAGCTGAGATGGGAGTGAACGAGAAGGGGGTGGCCATCGGCAACGAGGCGGTCTTCACCCGGGAGAAAAACCCAAGCGACGGGCTTCTGGGCATGGACATCGTACGCCTTGCCCTCCACAACAGCGCCACGGCCGAAGCAGCCGTCACCCTGATCCTCCACCTCCTGGGTAAGTGGGGCCAAGGGGGGGACGGCTCCTTTGTCGGAACGCTCACCTACTCCAACTCCTTCATGATCGCAGACCGTCAGGAGCTCTACGTCCTCGAGACCGCCGGCACCCACTGGGCGGTCAAGAGCGTTGAGAGTCATGCGTCGATCAGCAACGCCTACTCCCTCTCCACCGATTTTGAAGGCAGTGATGAGGCGAGCACTGGCGGAGATTTCTCCAAACAGTGGGCCAACCCCCTCATGGAGTTCTTCTCCAAGGGGCGGGTGCGGCGGAAGACGACCTCCCTTTTGGCAGAGACAGGGGAGCCGTCATGGATGGGGATGCGCGATATCCTCCTTTATAATAGGGGGACAGAGGCAAAACTCGATCGCTCGATGAGATCCATCCTCATCAACGCCTCGTTGCCCAAACCCACCCGTACCACTGCGAGCATGGTAGTAGAGTACCCCGCAGGCCAGATCATCGCCTGGTGTTGTGCCGCCCCCGTGGCAACCTACCACCCCTTCGTCCCCCTCCTCATCAACGGCGAGGAGCTGGCCACAGCGAGCCCCCCAGATCCGTACACCACCGGCGAACGGAGACGACGGCTCACCGAGGCCTTGCTCAAGGCGGAGGGGAGGGAGCGCATCGAGGCAGCACAGTCGGCCAGGGCACTTGAAGCCGGGTTTGAGGCACGCCTGAGACCCCTGCTGGGCGGGGCAGACACGACGCTCCTCAAAGCCGCCGTCGACCGCTGCCGGCAGGAAGCTGAGGAGCATGAAGCGATGTGGCGTAAGCGGTTTGGGTAAGGGGATCCTACCGGTCGCCTGCAACCTCAGGATTGCGGGTATTCCATGCTAGCCAGGTCGGGGTAGCCCAGCCTTTGATCACACGTAACGCCTTCTTGTCCTGCCGGTCCCCATCGATCTTCACCGAAGCGGGATCGACCCGCCATCGGGTGTCACGTGTCCCGCCAGCTCCTTCCACCCATACGGAGGTGATGAAGTAGCGTCCAAAACTCGCCATCTCCCCCTCCTTGAGCGTGAGGGTCACCGGCTGGTCCAACGCAAAGTGCTGCACCACATGCCAGGGGCGGTTGGCAAAGGGCTCGTAGGCCATGACAACTCCCTCCGGTAGCATGCCATAATCAGCATAGACATGGAGGAAGCCCTTGAGGGTATAGGTACCAGAGGCAAGATTCTCGGCCCAATAGAGGGAGTCTAGGCGCGTCTCGCTGTCAAAGACGCGAAACGGTATCAGCGCTCCTTCCTGATCCTCAACCCAAGGCGCCCACCCCGTTGCGTTGGAGTTGAACAGCATCGTGGTACTGCTCCCCTCCCGTGTTCCCGCTTCCACGACCAACATGGAGGCCTTCCCATCAACAGGAGCTGAAGCCCCGGGGAAGAACGAATCGAAGGATAGGCAGCTTGAGAGCAACACGACCAGCACACCCAACAGTACGTAGAAACCCATTTTCTTCATATCAAATCCTCCCGGCACGATGATGGTGCATCGTATGAGAGGGGAAATAGGTTGTCAACGAAAATGTATCATGTGCACTTTCATATGCGTATTAGTATTGTTTCTAAGTATAAAAACAGATATATTCGGGGTATTTTGGTCTATTTTCCTACCTTTATGTCTTTATTACTCGACTTCTATACAAAACAGCGTACACTGCAAAAACAATAACAACTGTAGGAGTCACCATGAGAAAAGCTGCCGTTGCGATTCCCCTTCTGATCATCCTCTGTTCTGTTTTCCTGCTCTTTGGAGCCACCCCGATTGAACAAGCAACCCTCCGCCTATCAACTGATGCAGCCACCGGTCGTGCCGGTGGCATATTTTTGGACCAAGTCGGTGAGGAGTTGTTGGTCGCCTACCAAGCGATTGATGGAAGTCTGCTCGGCAGACTCGGCGAGGATGGGTGGAGCACGTCAAGGCTTCCCATCAGCAACAGTGCAGCGCTTCAGGCGTTTGCCGCCAAAGGACCGCTGCTGGTCTTCGCCTATGTCGATGGCAACCAGCTCTACGCCCTCTCCTCCCTCGATGGTGGGAAGACCTTCCTCTCCCCCGCTCGGATCACGCCAACCAACCAGAGCCCCTCTGTCCAGGGCCTGGCCATCGACGATGAGGGGGCCATCCACCTCCTCTTCCACCGCCATGACCGCTTCTGGGACTACAACTGGGCCCACTCAACCAACCAGGGACGCACCTACTCGGTGCGCAACCAGTTCACCCGCCTCACCGACTCCAATTCCACCGGCTACAGCGGCTCACTGTCGAGCATCCACGGCCGGCTCTATACGATCTATCAGGATACCAACAAAGGCAACATGATCAAACTGGGCTTCTCGGAGAACAGAGGAGAGAGCTGGCAGATCAGCGACCTCCAGCGAACAACCGGCGGGGTCCTGGGCTTTGGCGTGGACCCCGGTGACCAGGACCTCCTCTACGTCGGATCGATCGATACCGAGGCACTCAGGATCCTCAAGGTCACCAACAGTACACGCACGCCCTCAAGCGTCCTGCTCTATGAGGACAGGGCGGTCAGGCACTCCCCGGCGCGACAAGCCTCGGTACACGTGGGGGTCAGCAGTGAGGGGGAGGTCTTCGTCGTCTACCTCGACCCGGCACGCTCCTCCTACGAGGTGCTGGTCAGCCAGGATGGGGGCGAACACTGGGACCGGATTACGTTCGAGGTGCCGATCGAGGCTGCCCCGTGGCGCTGGGGTTCATCGTTGAAGATCTTTGGGACCGAACCGCTCTTCGTGCGCAGCGATGGGGCAGGCCAGCTGCTGCTCCAGGGGGTCAGCACTGAAGGGGCAGAAGAGCCCTTCGACCCTGAGATGGATGTCTTTGCCGCATTGGGTATCCTCACCATTGCAAAGCCGCACCAACCGTTCACCATCACCCATGACGAGGAGATGAAGATATCAACCTTCACCTCCGAATATGACGGATCATTCGAGCTCTACCACAGAGACCAGGACAGGCTGGCCCTGACCATGACCGTCACCTCCTTCGGGGAGGGGGATGACGAGGTCTTGTGGAACCTCGACGACGACTTCAACTTCACCGACCGTGTGGCTCTCACCCTCAAGAAGGGGGCAGCCTACATGCTGATCACCTCACTCTTCGATGCCGAGGACCTTGGGAAGCGGGCCACTTTGGTCGTCCGTCCACAATCGGGCGCACTCCCGCTCTCCCCTCCACCGCCACAACCACAGGCCCCGACGCTGACCCGTCAGCTGGTACAGGGGGCACATGTCAGGGCAGGCCACTTCTCCTCCTTCGTCATCGGCAAACGAGGCAACCTCTACGCTACCGGCCTCAGCGACCAAGGCCAGCTCGGCCAGGGCTCGCTCTCCTCGCTCAGGGAGTTCCCTGCGATCATGCGCTACACCGCCGATGTAGCGGGAGGATTCGCCCATACCCTCATGCTCGGGGATGACGGCAGGCTATGGGCAACCGGACGCAACGAGGATTACCAACTCGGCGACGGTACCAACAATCGCCGCACCTCCCCGTTCGTCCTCACCGACAAGGTGGTCGATATGGCCGGCGGCTATGGCCATACCCTCTTTGTAAAGAAGGATGGCTCGCTCTGGGCCGTCGGCTCCAATGGGTCGGGCCAGCTGGGAGCAGGGAACACCACCTCAGAGCAGAAGCCGACCAAGATCATGGAGGACATAGTGGCGGTATGGACCAACCGCGCCCATACCAGCTTCGCCCTCACCAGTGAGGGTGACCTCTATGGGTGGGGTCAGAACACCGATGGGCAGTTGGGAGTCGGTGACCTCAACAACCGTACCCGGCCGACCTACATCACCTCCCGTGTGGTATCGGTTGCCCCGGGGGCAAACTTCACCCAGGTCCTCAAGGAGGATGGGTCGCTCTGGGTGACCGGGGAGAACTCGAACCGGCAGCTTGGTACGGGTAAACCGGGGGGTGAGACACGCCTGGTGAAGGTGGCAGATGGGGTCACCGCCATCGCTGCCGGTGAGTATACCGGCTTCTACATCGATACAAGCTCCCGCCTCTGGGCCGCTGGCAGCAACCAACACGGACAGTGGGGCAACGGGACGGTGAAAAACACCTCGGCCACCGGCGGCTTCGTCTTCGTATTGGACAACGTACAGGATGTGGCAGCCGGATCGCGTCATGCCATAGTGTTACGGAGTGATGGGACGGTCTGGACAGCCGGCTCGAATACCAACAGCCAGCTCGGTGACCGGAGCGAGGGCTTCAGGAGCAGCTGGAAGCAGGTCTTCACAATCGTTGACTGAGCCTCCAAAAGGGCTTAGAGTCAACGTATGGCAACCAAACGCATCACCATCGAGGACATCGCCCGTGAAGCAGGCGTGGGTATCGGCACTGTCAGCCGAGTACTCAACAACAGTCCCCACGTCAGCGAGCAGACCCGCCAGCGAGTCCTCGATGTGATGAAGGCGCGCCAATACAAGCCAAGTGGGGTGGCGAGCAAGCTTGCCCGCCAAGATGGCGTGGAGAGCAGCATAGGCCTGCTGCTCCCTGACATCGGCAACCACTACTTCTTCGAGATCTTCGAGGCGATCTACCGCAAGCTGAGGGGGCTTGGCATCGACCTGGTCATCTTCAACTATGAGAAGCACAACCCCAAGGTCATCCAACGAATCCTCGATGCCCAGGTCAGCGCCCTGTTGATCTTCGCCTTCCGTCTCGATGAGAGTGAGCATGAGATGCTCAGGAGGCGCAACGTACGCTACCTATACATCGACTACCCGATGGAGAATGAGCACGCCATCTATCCTGACAACTACCATGGGGGCACCCTCGCCGCCCAATACCTGCTCTCCAAGGGGTGTACACGCCCCCTCTACATCGGAGTCGACCCCCCCGCCCAGGCCAATACGGACCGTCACGATGGGTTTGTGGACGAACTGGCCAAGGCGGGCATAACCGAGGTTGCCATCCGCTCCTGCCACCTCAGCGAGGCGGATGCCTATGAGCTGGGCAAGCAGATAGTGGCGGAGAATCTCCATGACGGGGTCTTCTGCTACTGTGATGATATCGCAGCCGGCTGTGTCCAAGCCATCAGGGAAGCGGGATCGATGATGAACGTCATAGGCTTTGATGGGGTGCGGGCCACCGCCTACCTCAACTTGTCGACGGTCAGCCAGGAGCCGGCCCGGATCGGCACCACCGCAGCCAGCCTGATCGTCGAGATCATGGAGGCCAAGGAGGATCCGCCGCTGTACACCGAGCGTTTCCTCCCCGTCCTCATCGACCGGGGAAGCTGACGGCAGCACGGTCAGAAGAGGATACGCTCAAGATCGAGCAGGCCGGTATGGGCCACATGGACATCGCAGGTCTCAGGATCGATGGCACTCCCTACCCCGATTGAACGCATCCCGGCTGCCATGATGGCCGCGATTCCTGTCGGGGCATCCTCGATGGCAGCGCACTCCTCCTCCAAGACACCCAAGGCTTCGGCGGCACGGGAGAAGATCTCAGGATCGGGTTTTCCGATGGTCACCTCACGAGCCGGGACAAGATAGTCGATGGCGTGCTCCAACCCGAGCTTTGAGAGGATGAAGGCGGCGTTGTGGCTTGAGCTTGCAACCGCGCAGGCGATCGAGTGCTCTCTGAGCGCTTCCAGGAGAGGAGGGATTCCTTGCAGGATATCCGCTTCAGTCAGCGCTTCGAGCGAGGCGCGGTACCACTCGTTCTTCCTATTGCAGAGCATGGCCCGCGTCCCATCATCAAGATCCACGTTGTTGTGGGCAAGGATAATGGAGAGTGACTGTGATCGGCTGACACCTCGAAGCTGCTCATTGACCGTCCGGTCAAAGGCCCAGCCCTGCTCATCACAGAGACGCTTCCATGCACGGTAGTGGTAGCCATCGGTTGAGGTGATCACCCCATCGAGATCGAAGATCACCGCCTTGCAGTGCGGGCGGGTCGAGATGGAGACGGGCTCCAACCCGACCTGCAGGGGGGTTGTACGGTGCAAGACAACCAGTGGGGCCCCATCGGTGTGGTAGGTGGTCAACGTCGCTCCTATATCGACAGAGAGACGGGTCGACCCAATGGTCAGAGAGAAGGTATATCCTTCAATCCCATCAGGGACAACAGGCCTGAAGGAGGGGGTCCCCCCCTTCAGGCGATAGCCGGCCAGGCCATGGATGATGGTCATCCATGAGCCGGCCATCGCCGCGGTGTGCAGCCCATCCTTGGTGTTGGCGTGCAGGTTCGCGATATCCATGAAGGCGGTATCATTGAGGTATCGCATCCCGCGCTCCACCTCATTACAGTCAAAGGCAGCCACGGCCTGGATAGCGGCCGAGAGGGAGGAGTCACCGGTGGTATAGGTCTCGTAGAACAGGAAATTCCGCCGTCTGAGGTACCAGGGGAAGCGATCTGGCTGCAGGACCATGGCAAGCGTGGTATCGGCCTGCTTGATGAGGCGGTGGCGGTAGATGACCAAGGGGTGATAGTGGAGCAACATGGGGTGACGGATTACCCCCCGCTTGCGCTCATCCCACTCCTGCAAGGAGAGGAAGCGATCATCCTGGGCATTGATCGAAAGCGCATCGTCATACGGGATATACATCGCCTCGGCCGCCGCCTCAAAGGAAGCAAGCTCTATTTCGGTGAGTGCGATGGCCTCTGAGAGGGCCCTATAGCGTTGAGGCTGCTCGCGTTGCAGGGTTCGGGCGAGGAGGGCAACCCGGCTGAGGTGGAAGGCCGCCATCGCATTGGTGTAGAGGTTATTGTCCACCAAGGCCGAATATTCATCGGGGCCGGTCACCTCATTGATGCAAAAGTGTCCCCCCTTCCGTTCGTTGTAGAAGCCCAGGTCAACCCAGAGGCGTGCCGTCTCCACCAGGAGGGCGAACCCTCCCTCATCAAGGATCGAGTCATCACCGGTGACATCGAGGTATTGGAAGAGTGCGTATGCGATATCGGCGTTGATGTGGTACTGGGCCGTAGATGCCGGAAAATATGCCGATGCCTCCTCCCCCATTATGGTCCGCCAGGGGAAGAGTGCCCCCCGCTGGCCCAGCTCATCGGCCCGGCGCCGTGCGTGGTCGAGGATCGAGATGCGGTAGCTGATCAATGAGCGCGCGACCGCCGCATCGGTATGGGTGAAGAAGGGCATTGCATAAATTTCGGTGTCCCAGAAGTACTGTCCCTCATACCCGAGGCCGGTGAGGCCCTTGGCAGCCAGGGAGGTCTTCCCATCCCGTCCAACCGACTGGTGTAGCTGGAAGAGATTGAATCGGATTGCACGGCTGAGCGCTTCATTGCCCTTGATGACCGTGTCACTGCTCTGCCAAAAGCGTGCCCAGTGGCGCTGTTGCAACTCGTAGAGCTCATCCCAGCAGTAGTCACACAGCCTGTGCTGCTCACTGCGATGGTAGAAGAAGAGCTTCTCCAGGACCACCCTTGTCCCGCTCTGGATAATCGTGAGGACCGGCAGTGCGGACTCGCTGTCAATCGACTGTCGATAGGCGGCCTGCCCTTCGCCTCTGTGGAGGGCACCGCAGTAGAGGCTCAGCTTGCTCTGCACCGTACGGAACTCGGCCTCAAAGCCACGCACGATGGGGCGTGATTGCACTGTTTCGAGGCTCGAGCGGCTATCAAGAGAGGCGATGCGCGGGTCAAGGCCATCGTCCCCCACCCTCCGCGGCAGGGCGATCGATGAGTGGACAGCGACCTCGACCTCCCTCTCCGCCTCAACGGTGACCCTGGTCATCCCATAGGACGGATGGTCCATGCTGAGCAGGGTCTCCCATGTGATGGAACACGCGACGCCACCGCTGCCCTGCCACGCAAGATGCTCGGTAAGCAGATCGGAAGAGCGTCGT
>CALFMX010000091.1 GCA_937902565.1 uncultured Spirochaetales bacterium | reverse complement strand
CCCCGCGTCCCTCCTGCGGCACGTTGCTCACCGCGGGGCGGATCTCGCCGCCCTCCAGCACGGTGCCGCCGGCGTAGGTGTTGTCCTGGGTGAGCACGGTGGCGCCGCTGCCGCGCTGCACGAGCAGGCCGCTGCCGTCGATGTGGCCGTCGAAGGTGTGCACATCATCGATGCGCTGTACGCGCCCTGTTGCCGCAGCAACGCCACACACCCCACGCCCAAAGGGGATTTCGGTACAGGCGACCCGCCCCTGGAAGGGGCCGAGCAGGAGCAGATTCCCGCTCTCTCCGGTCAAGTAGAAGCCGACCCAGTTGATCCGGTCCAGCTGCTCGTTCAGATATGCAGCCACATTGGAGAGGGCCCCGATCCTTCCAAGGTCGCTCTCATGATAGCCTTCCACCAACGCCTTGACCGCTGTTACCACGTAGTGCTCCCACTGCGGTGCTTCTTCTGCTCGAGGCGAAGCTTCACCTGCGCCGACAGCACGGCGAAGCTGGTCGCCAGGTCGGTGCGTTGGACCACCACATCCTCGGGGAGCTTGAGGTCCTTGGGGGCAAAGTTCCAGATGGCACGCACCCCGTAGCCCACCACACGGTCAGCGACAGCCTGTGCGTGGTCGGCCGGTACGGCAATGACCGCGATATTGACGTGGTTCTCCTGGATATAGGAGCCCATCTCATCAGGGTTGTAGATGGGGACGTTGCCTACCGCAGTGCCCCACTTCCTCTCATCGGAATCGAAGGCGGCCACGATCTTCAGGCCATAGTTGCCAAACCCCTCATAGCGGGCGAGCGCCGTTCCCAAATGCCCCACCCCGACCAGGATGGCGTCGGTGGCATTATTCCACCCCAGAGTCTCGACGATGGCATCGATGAGGCCGATCACGGAGAAGCCGACCTTCGGCTTTCCCTCAATCCCGGTGCAGGAGATATCCTTGCGCACCTGGATCGGCTTCAATCCCAGCTCATCGGCGAGCAGCGTCGCCGAGACCATCTCCATACCTTCATCACGGTACCCCTTCAGGAGGCGAAGGTAGGAGGGGAGTCGCTTGATCGTGGGGATGGGTATTTCATTGTAGTCTGAACTCATTGCTGCTCCTGCTCAAGGCGTTGTATCACGTCATCGATGACTTCGGTCGGTGTCGATGCGCCTGCTGTGATCCCCAGTATAGCACAATCATGCATCTCTGGTAGCACATCATCCGGTCCTTCGATGTGCCACGCCTTGACGCCGGCTTCCAGTGCCAATAGGTAGAGGGCACGGGTATTGGCACTGTTCTTCCCACCGATGACGATGATGGCATCGCACTCCTCGGTGAGGGCAAGGAGGGCGCTCCTGCGGTTTACCGAGGAGGAGCAGACATCGTTGACAAAGATTACCTCACAACCGTTTGACCGGAACCCATCGAGCTTCTCTTTGATTCACAATAATCATGTATTATTTTCCCCTGCATCTATTTACTCTCAAACATTTCTCATATCCCCAAATATGGCGGCTGTCATTCGAAAGCTGGCATCGTTGGGGATATGAGAAATGTTTGAGAGAAAATAGATGCATACGGTGCCGGCGACCTGGACCCCCTGCATAGCCAAGGTCTCGGGATGGCCCCTGTGGCCGACGATGAGGATCGTATGGGTCTTGCAGTAGAGGGCGATCTGCCTGAGGTTGTGTTTCACCACCGGGCAGGTGGCATCGACCAGCTGATAGCCGCCGGCAGTGAAGGCCTGGCGCAGGTGGTCGGGAATGCCGTGCGCCCGGACGACGACCACCCCGGCCTCCCCCTCTTCGGGGCTTTCGATCTCCCGTACCCCTTGGGCGGCGAAGCGCTCGTTCACCTGCCGGTTGTGGATCAGCTTGCCGAGCGAGTAGACCGGTTGCCCCTCCGCTTTGGCCTGGTCGATCGCCTTCTCTGCCATCGCCAGGGCGCGTGAGACGCCGCTGCAGTACCCCATGGTCTGTGATAATCGTATCTCCATTGGTCCAGTATGACAAAAACGCTGCCGTAAGATAACCCCACAGCAGCGCCTTGTTGTCGTTTGACCCTGGTTACGTGGTCTTCTTCTTCTTTGACTTATCCTGTGCCTCACTGATCCAATAGAAGAGCGTGGGGGCAAGGAAGTTGGAGGAGTAGGTCCCGAAGACCAGACCGAAGATCATGCTGATGGAGAAGAGGCGGATGTCGCCGCTTGCAAAGATAGCCAGCGGCACGATGGCCAGCAAGGTGGTCAACGCACTCATCACCGTCCGACTCATCGACTGGGTTACAGCCTTGTCGATCTGGCTCGCCAGCGTCGCATTCTTGTTGATCTCCATGTTCTCGCGCACCCGGTCGAAGATGACGATGGTGTTGTTCAGCGAGTATCCGATGATCGTCAGCAGGGCCGCGATGGTCGTGCTCGAGAACTCCATACGCAAGAGTGTGATCATGGTGAGCATGGCAAGCACGTCATGTGTCAGTGTGACCAAAGAGGAGATAGCATAGGCAAAGCGGAAGCGGAACCAGACATAGATGAGGATCAAACCCATCGCAACAGCGATGGCCAAGACCGAACTCGAGACGAGGTTCTTGCTGAACTTCGGCCCGATATAGTCGCTCTGCAAGACAACGACGTTGCCACTACCAAAGTAAGCGGCCAATGCGCCCTTCACCTCATCCTCAAGCGAAGCCTGGGTAGAGCCATCCTTGATACCGAAGCGAATCTGGAAGGTCGAACTCTCTACACTGCCAACGGTCTGCACCTTTGCATTGCCGATGACATCGAGGGCCTTGCGTACTTCGTCGATCGAGGTGCCCTTGCTCCCCTGGAAGTTCAGCTTGACCGCACTCTCTCCGAGGGTGGCGGGAAAGCCGTACCCTGAGAGGAGGGTCGATGACTTGAGCGAACCATCGACGGCCGTTGCCGTGATACCGCTCATGGCGTTGAGCGCTGTAACGAGATCGGCGGCACTCGGGTAGTCGGCAAACCGCAGGCTGGTGACCTTCACCCCTGCGTCCCCGCGCATCTCAATTGAGAGGGCGGTCGAGGAGATGGAGAGCACGACATCCTGGGTGCCGTCGTAGGTGACTTCGATCCCAACCGGAGCGATCCGGATACGCTGGCTCAGGCCACTCTCAAAGTCCACACCGAGGTTGAACCCACCGAAGAGGATGTATGCGAGCAGTCCGCCAGCGAGGAGGAGGATGGCCAAACCCCATGCGGCCCAGCGCAGTTTGATGACCGGAATATCGTTCTTTAACATTAGTTTTTCCTCCAGCTGATAAGAAGCTTCTTGCCTTCCCGATCGGTGATCGCAGCATCAAAGATCAGGTGCGAGACGAAGAGGGCGGTGAAGACCGAGCTGACGATACCGATGGCCAGCGTGTTGGCAAAACCCTTCACCGAAGAGCTGCCGAGCTGGGAGAGTACCAATGCAGCGATGATTGTGGTGATGTTCGCATCCATGACCGTCCAGAACGCCTTGTCAAAGCCCGCCTTGATGGCGGCAATATCGCTCTTGCCCGCCCGTCGCTCCTCCTTGATCCGCTCATAGATGATGACGTTGGTGTCAACAGCCATGCCGAGGGTCAGGATCAGACCGGCGATGCTGGTCAGTGTGACGGTGAAGTTGAAGGCACTGAGCACACTGAGCATGATGAAGAGGTTGAGGAGCAGGGCCAGGTCTGCCACCAGGCCGCTGACGTTGTAGTAGGCGAACATGATCAGCACCACGAGGGCGAAGCCCAGGATGATCGCCTTCATTCCAATGGCGACGGCGTCCTCACCGAGGGTCGCCCCGACTGCCTGCTGGCTGGAGACGATCAACTCGATCGGAAGAGCTGCGGTGCGCAGCACGATTGCCAGGTCATTGGCCTCGGCGGCGTTGAAGCCGGAGATCTGTACGCTGTTTCGGATTCCTTCGTTGATGGTGGCCATCGCCTTGACCTTGCCATCCATGACGACGGCCAGCGTCTTGCCGACGTTGGTGGAGGTGAGCTTGTAGAAGATGTCACCACCGAGGTTGTCGAGGTGGAAGTTCACCACCGGGCGCCCCGTGATGCCATCGGTGCCGGTTGTGGCACTCTCGAGGTGGGTGCCGTCAAGGCCGACCTCCTCATTGATGACCACATACCGCTCAAGCTCATCGATGCCGTAGTCGTCGCTGACGTAGTAGCCGGCCGCAATCTTGCCCGCTGGCAGGAATGCCGGCTGCTTGAGCGCCCCGGTGTCGGTGTAGACCTCACTCGGGTTGGCCTTGTAGTAAGCATCAAGCTCGGCGGTCAGGTCGGTGTCGACCATCTTGAAGACCAGCGAACCCTTGCCACGGAGGAAGGAGTTCACCCGCTCGGGGTCGGCTGCGCCGGGGATCTCGATGAGGATCTGGTCGTTCCCCTGCAACCGGATCACCGGTTCGCTGACACCGAATTGGTCGATACGATTCTCCAGGATCTCGATGTCCTGACGAATCGCTGTGTTGATCTCACTGGCCGAGGCACTACTGCCCTTCTTCGCCTCATAGGCGGCGGTGTCCGCCTCGAGGAGGATGCTCATACCCCCACGCAGGTCTAGACCAAGTTGCAGGGCCTTGTTGCCAAGGGCCTTGGTGTTGAGCAACGACGTGCGATAGTACGACTCGATGGCGTCGAACAGAGCCTGCTCGGAGTAGAAGCCACCAAGGAGCGCCTGGACGGTCCAGTTCTTTGGAACCGAGCGCTTGGTCGCCTTGTAGGTAGCCTTTGCGCTCTCCTTGAGGAAGGAGTACTGGGAGGGCAGCGCTGCATTGGCATCACTGGCAACCAGCTCCTTGAGGTCCCTCAGATCACGAGAGGCCTGCCCACGGGCATACTCCTTGATCTGTACATTTGAGCCTGTTGCGAGTTCCTTGGTCTGTTGGGGTACGAACCCATACCACTTGATGGTGGGATAGAGGAAGTAGCCGCACAACAGAACGACTACCAGTACAATCAACAGACGACTGCGTTTATTCATGATACTCTCCGCCTTGTCTTCTTACTTCTCTTCGTTGGTCTCGGGCGCGGCTTCAACATCGGCGTCAACCACCTCAGCCTCTACCGTCTCCGCCTCTGCGGCCTTCTTTGTCTTCTTTGTTGCAGCAGGAGCTGCCGCTTTCTCAGAGGCAGCCTCGATTGCCGCGTCGTCCTTCTTCGCCTCGGTGGCCTTCTTCGACTTCTTCGCTGCAGCGGGGGCCGGGGCGGTCTCGCTCTTCGGCTTGATGATGGAGTTGATCGCATTGCGGGAGAACTCAAGGCGGGTATTGTCATCAACCTTGACGACAACGGTGCTCTCCTTGACCACCATCACGGTCCCGTGGATCCCGCCGATGGAGACGATCTTGTCGCCCTTCTTGATGGAGGCGAGCATATCCTTGGTCTCCTTGTCCCGCTTGCGCTGGGGGCGGATGATCAGGAAGTAGAAAATCGCGATGATCAGACCGAAGGTAATGAAGGTCGTCATCATCGAACCACCGGCACCGGCTCCCGCCTCAGGGGCGGCCATGGAACTAAGCAATGAAAACATGGGGTATCCTCACTTTATACATTGAAATCGGATGCAGAAAAGAGGTGCAGCCTGTGATGCATCCAATTTTCCAAGCATCGGTTAACGTACCACGTTCACAACGTGATAGTCAAGTTTTGCCCACAGAGCAAAAAGGGGCCGAAACCGGCCCCTTTTTGTTCTCTTGAAACCCTTACATCATCCCGCCCATACCCTCGGGCCCGCCACCCATGGCAGGGGCTGGAGGAGCCGGGATATCGGTGATGGCACACTCGGTGGTGAGAATCAACGATGCAATGGACGCTGCGTTCTGCAGTGCACTGCGAGTGACCTTCACCGGATCGATGATGCCAGTATCGAACATATTGACCCACTTGGAGTTCTCGGCGTCAAAACCGATGCCGGCCTTCTCGTTCTTACACTTGTCGGCGATCAGGGAACCGTCGAGTCCTGCGTTCTCGGCGATCTGGCGGATCGGCTCCTCAAGGGCGCGTCGAACGATCTTATAACCGACCTGCTCCTCTTCACTCAGCTTGGAGAGGTCTGCCTTCTCCAGGATCCGGGCGGCCTGGATCAAGGCGGCGCCACCGCCGGGGATGACCCCCTCCTCGATCGCTGCACGGGTTGCACTGAGGGCGTCCTCGACGCGGTGCTTCTTCTCCTTGAGCTCGACCTCGGTGGCGGCCCCGACGTTGAGGACTGCCACGCCACCGGCCAGCTTGGCCAGGCGCTCCTGCAGTTTCTCACGATCGTAATCACTGGTGGTGTCGCCGATCTGGACCTTGATCTGGGCGATCCGGTCCTTGATGTCGCTCTGCTTGCCCGCCCCGTTGATGATCGTGGTATTCTCCTTCTCGACCTTGATGCTCTTGGCACGGCCGAGCTGGGAGAGGTCTGCGTTCTCAAGCTTCAGGCCCAGCTCCTCGCTGATGACCTCGCCACCGGTGAGGATGGCGATATCCTCGAGCATCGCCTTGCGACGATCGCCGAAGCCTGGTGCCTTGACAGCAACCACGTTGAGGATGCCACGGACGCTGTTGACGACCAGGGTTGCCAACGCCTCACCATCGACATCCTCGGCGATGATCAGAAGCGGCTTGCCGCTCTGGGCGATCTTCTCGAGGATCGGGAGCAGCTCCTTCATGTTGGAGATCTTCTTGTCGTAGATCAGGATGAACGGGTCATCGAGGACGGCGGTCATCGTGTCACGGTTGTTGCAGAAGTAGGCGCTGAGATAGCCGCGATCGAACTGCATGCCCTCGACGAAGTCGGTGGTCGTCTCGATGGTCTTGGACTCCTCGACGGTGATGACACCGTCCAGGCCGACCTTCTCCATGGCATTGGCGATCTCGTCGCCGATGGTGCGGTCGTTGTTGGCGCTGATGGTGGCGACCTGTGCAATCTCCTCCTTGTCCTTGATCATCTTCGCCTGCTTCTTGATCTCGGCAACCGCATCGGCAACGGCCTTGTCGATACCACGGCGGATACCCATCGGGTTGATGCCTGCAGCAACGCTCTTCATCCCCTCCCTGGTAATGGACCAGGCGAGGACGGTAGCGGTGGTGGTCCCGTCTCCGGCCACATCGTTGGTCTTGGTTGCGACCTCCTTGAGCAGCTGGGCACCCATGTTCTCAAACGGATCCTCAAGCTCGATCTCACGAGCGACCGAGACTCCGTCCTTGGTGACCGACGGGGCACCAAACTTCTTGTCGAGCACGACAAGACGGCCCTTGGGGCCCAGGGTGGCCATGACGGCCTTGGAGATCTTCTCGACACCAGTCACCAATGACTTGCGTGCCTCTTCATTGAATTGCAATTGTTTAGCCATGTTGAAATATCCTCACTGTTTAAAGAATATGCTCTATTTTTTGGCGCTTGGGCAACCAAACGCCTACCGACATGTAACATACAAATAAAAATCGAGAGAAGCAAGGGCCACCAGATAATCAGCTGAGAATCGCCATCAGCGAGTATGCGAGGAGGCTTGCAACCCCGTTGCTCACCAGATTGACCATATCATTGTCAAACCACCGCACCCCTCGCTCCAGAGGGAGGGAGCGGCCCCCCTTCTCAGGGTGTTCCGTGATCGTATCGCTCTCCTCATCCCAGTAGTGCGCCTGCACCGTCGCCCCGAGTACGCTGTCGATCAGGCAGCCGAAGAACGCCGCGGTTGCGATGACCGAAACCTCCTTCAGGCTCGCCCATGACGATGGAAGGAGCAGCGCCCAGACCGTACAGGCGATGAGCAGGGCACCGATCATCCCGCTGGCAAGGCCGAGGGGGCTTACCGCACCGCTCAGGCCGCGCTTCATCGGCCTGCCGGTCAAGATCGAGACCGGGTCGGTGCGGCTGAGTACCCCTACATCCCCGGCAAAGGTATCGCTGGCCGCCTCGGCCACCGAAGCGCCGAACGCCACCAGGTAGAGCGGTGAGGGGGAGAGGGCATAGAGCAGGGCAGCAATGAGGGCGAAGAGGCCGTTGGCCCACACCTGCATGGCATCACGACGCCCCCCCTTCGCCTGCAGGCCTGCCATCTCCTTGCCCCGGATCCTCTTGGAGACTTTGGAGAGCACGCCGGCGGTGATGAAGAAGAAGAGCAGCGTGCCAAGGGCGCCGAAACCGAGGACCCAGGTCGTACCGAAGCCCACCAAGAAGGCCGCCACCGCCCCGCTTGCGGTCAGCTGGCGGGCTCCATAGGCGGCAATGGCGACGATGGCCATGAGGACAAGGAGCAGCCAGAATGCATGGGGGAGGGAGAAGAACCAGCTGTCTAGGAGTGCGGCAAGCGATCCGTTGAAGGGCACCAGGTTCATACCAGAACCTCGATGAGCAGGGTCACCAAGAGCGGTACGGTCAGGTTGTCGAGCCCGAAGGGGGTGAGCACCTCGACCACTGCGCTGATCGCAGCGATCACCGCTGCTGAGACGATGACCATCCCCAGGGGGAGGTCGGAGAAGAAAAGGAGTGCCACCAAGACGATGGCCAGACTGACAGTGAACATCGTCAAGGTGCCGAGGTATGACTTCTTCGAGACATTGAAGGGGATCTCCCGCTTGCCCCACTTGGAGCCTACCAAGGCGGCAAGGCCATCGCCATAGCCCATGACCAACACCCCGACCGTCGAAGCGAGCGGGCGTACCAGGCCGTTGTACTGCAAGAGGACCAGGATGACCAGCGTCACCGGGAAGTAGATCAGGCCGTAGTTGCGCTTGCGGTCCCCCATCCCCAATGCCGTCCCCCAATCAAGGAAGGTGAAGAGGCTGTTGAGGATGATGAAGAGAATCGGGCCGACGAGCGCCCAGCCCATGGTGGTAAAGTACCTGAGTTCCAAAAACCACCAATTCGAGACACCGATATGGATGAATTTGCGCATCGACTCATCGGAGATGGCACACCACCTCTTCAGGGCGAGGGCCAAAGCGATGACAAGGGCAAGGAAGGGGAAGGAGATCAGGAGGCCGACGATGTTGCTGTCCATACCCGACATAATGGTCACAATCACCGTGAATTTCAAGCACGTGGACAGCAGGGAAAACGCAATTGGGCCGAGGGCGAGAATTGACAGCCCCATAGGCCCATGGTACCGTTTGAGTGCTTTCGATGTTGTGTTGCAGACCTCTCGCTTTGTGTTTGACTGCGTTCGTTACTGGATGGATTTCGCTGACAGCCCAGAGTCCAAGACTGCGCCACCGAAAACAATATCATTAGACAGGCGTTGCAGTCTGCAAAGGATGCGTTGCATGGCAAAGAAGATCTATGTCGGTAACATGAGTTACAAGACCAGTGAAGAGGAGCTCGCGCAGCTCTTTGCCCAGTACGGAACCGTGCTGAGCGCCAACATCATCATGGACCGGGAGACCCATCGCCCCAAGGGGTTTGGGTTTGTCGAGATGGAGGACGATGCCTCCGCTGAAGAGGCGATTGCCCAGCTGGACGGCACCGAGTTCGGGGGCCGGAACCTTCGGGTCAACGAAGCAATCGCAAAGAGCCGCCCCTCCTACGGTTCATACCACCACTGACCGAGTACACATCCAGTAACGCATGGGCTGCCGTCGAGGCAGCCCATTTTTATTGTTACCAGGCCCCTCCACCCCCACCGCCAAATCCACCGCCACTGAAGCCCGACGAGCCGAATGAGCTGCGGATCGGCGAGCGGCTCCCACCACTCGACTGGGTGTAGATTGCCTTCTCCATGACACTGGAGTGGATGCGACTCGAGAGGGCGCTGTAGAAGAGCGCGTCGGCTATCGGGCGGGGACCCACATACCAGGAGGCCTGCTCGATGGCAATCCCCTTGAACTTCTTTGCCCAGACGCTCTCGAGGCCCAGCACGATGGCGTAGCCGAGCACGTGGTAGAAGAGCTGGGGATCGGACTCGACCATCAACTTCAGGCGTGGCTTCTCCACCGCCTTGATGAAGGTCATGTAGCCGGCAATCTCCTCGAGACAGAGCTGGGCATAGCTGCTGCGCTTGGCGGTGACGACTGTCAGGATTCCGAAGAGGAAGGGGAAGCCCACCTGCGAGAGGGAGATGACCAGGCTGTACACGGCCCCGTGTTCGAGCAGCTCAGTCTGGATGACCAGCACCACGAAGAAGAGGATGAGCATGAGCAGGGCGGCTGCGATGGACTTGATCACCCGCTTGACCGGTGAGCCGACCAGCCACGCCTGGTTGAGGCGGTGGGCCAAGAGGAGCGCCGCGGCAAAGGAGAAGAGGCCGATGAGGAGGAGCAGGACCAGCTCCCCCTCCCCTCCAAAGATCGATGAGGAGACCGCCAGCAGGATTGCACTCGTTGCCCCGTAGAGCAGGGCGAAGGTCCGTTTGCGCTCGGCGGTGGGATCGGTGAGGCGCCGCTCTCCCTTGTAGTAGTCCTGCACCATCCCCTTGACCTTGGTCATCGCTGAGGCAAAGGTGCCCTTCTCCAGTTGTTTGAGTGTCACCGTCACCCCATCGCCGGCGGCGAAGAAAGCGGAGAAGAGCATACGCTCATGGGCCTTGGCCGTCTTCAGTTCCTTGACCTTGGTGAAGACAAAGTCCCGCTTGCCCCGCTCCTCGATGATCAGATAGCCGCCATCGGCCCAGTAGAAGAGCATGCTCGTCAGATCCTTGTTGTCCACCACCCCGTCGGCGAGGTAGCCGACCTCCAGGGGGCTGAGATCGGTAGGGGCTTCATAGCGCACCACCGGGACGAAGACCTCTTCGCGCCCATAGCGGGAGAAGAGCGTGAGGGCATGGGCCGCTATCGCCGCAACGACAAGCAGGGTGAGGGCGGTGAGCGGTAGGGTGTAATCGACATAGGGGACCACCTCACTGAAGTACCCCTCCTCCATCTGGACCCTCAGCGTCAACGCCTCGCCGGCCTTGAGGTTCTGGGCAGACCCGGTGATCGTCCTCCTGTCCTCACTGATCTCAAACCTCCCCTTCTGGGCAGTCGAGCCGTAGGCACCGCCGGTGAGGAAGACCATCGAGGGGTCGATTGCCTCGGGGAAGGAGATGGTGAAGACGAACTCCTTGATAGGAGCCTGCCACCCATCCCCGAGAAGGTTGAAGTAGAGCTCATCGTATTCGGGATTGCGGTCATCACCAATCTGGTAGGAGTAGGAGAGCAGGTACTCCTTCACTCCACTGACGGTTTGGTCCCCCGAGCCGAGGCGGAAGGTGACCCAATCGTTTGATGAGGAGTCGCGGGTGATCGGCTCACTGCTCTTCAGGTTCTCCACCTTGGTACGCACATTGCCGAACTTGACCGGGATCTCCCGGTAGATGCCATGGCGAGGGACGAAGAAGTTGGCCGTGATCCGCTCCTCGATCTGGTAGCTGTTATCCAAGCCTACCTCCATGGCCAGTTCGAAGCGCTCAAAGACGTAGTCCTGGGCGCCGAGAGCGCCCAGAAGCACGATTGAGAGCAGAAGAGAGAGCAGGGCCCGCTTCATCAGAACTTGACCTCGACACGTGCCCTCGCCTCATCCTCGATGACCAGGTACTCCTTCTTGGAGAAGTGGAGGACCTTGGCGACCAGGGACGAGGGGAAGAGCTCGATGAGGGTGTTGATCTGCTTGATCACGGCATTGTAGTACTTGCGGGCACCAAGCAGCTGCTCCTCAATCTTCTGCAGTTGCTTCTGCAGGTCGAGGAAACCCTGGTTTGCCTTCAGGTCGGGGTACGACTCGCTGAGGGCAAAGAGCGAACGCAGTGTTGAGGAGAAGGCCTTGTCCGCCTCATCGCGCGCCTCGAGGGTCGGGGCGCTGACTGCTTTGTTGCGTGCCTCGATGACGGCGGTCAACGTCTTCTGTTCATGCTGAGCATACCCCTTTACGGTCTCCACCAGATTGGGGACCAGGTCGTAGCGCTGCTTGAGGTGTGCATCGAGGGCCGAGGCGGCCTCTTCACCCTGGTTCTTCAGGCGCACATATTTGTTGTTCACACTGATTACATAGATAGCGAGCAGTACCAGTACTGCAATGATAATGATAAGTGTCATCTCCAGACCTCCTGACAAGCGTCACCACCAGCATGATACACCCATCTTTTTCGGTCAAGTATCAGGAGGAGAAGATCATTCGCTTATTGCTTTTGAGACAATTGTGCTGTATCTTTATTCGTGTTAAAAGCATAAATATTCACACAGGAGATATAGACGATGAGGGAACGACACAACCGACTTGCTGTTGTCAAGGAGTTGATCAAGAACAACCGGATCGACAACCAGGACATGCTGCTCGAGATGCTTCGGGTCGAGGGGTACAGCGTGACCCAAGCGACCCTGTCACGGGACCTGAAGATGCTCAAGGTGGGCAAAATCAGTGACGGTTGGTCGGGCTACTACTACAGCCTCCCCGATAGCGACCTGGTCAGCGAATCGGAGAAGAGCTATATCCAAGATGTGAGGCGCGGCATCCTCTCCATCGAGTTCAGCGGCAACTTCGGGGTGATCAAGACCCGCCCGGGTCACGCCAATTCGGTGGGCATCGCCCTGGACATCCTTGCCATCCCCGAGATCCTCGGCACCCTTGCAGGGGACGACACGATCTTCATCATCCTACGCGAGGGGATGAGCAAGGAGGATCTCCAAGAGAGTTTCAAGACCCGGATCCCGGACATTGAGGAGTAGACCATGACCTTCCAGAACCTCGACAAAACCAAGGCTTTCAACGAGCTCAAGACACTTCCCCGACCCTCCATCAAGGAGCTCCTGACCCCTGAGCGCATCGCCTCCTCATGGGTCGATGCAGGGGCATCAATGCGCTACAACTGGGCCGCGATGCCGGTGGATGACACGCACCTGAAGGCCTTGCAGGCACTCGGCGACGAAGCGGGCCTCATCGACAAGTACCGTGCCCTCCTCGACGGTGCGGTCATGAACACCGGGGAGAGGCGCCAGGTCCTCCACCACCTCGCCAGAGGCCAGGCGGGAGCGCCCGTTGTCGTCGATGGGGAGGACAAGGGGGCCTTCTACCTCGGTGAGCGTGCCAAGATCAAGGCGTTCAGCACGGCGGTCCGCAGCGGAGCGATCACCTCATCTGCCGGCAAGCGCTTTACCACTGTCGTACAGATCGGCATCGGTGGCAGTGACCTCGGTCCACGCGCCCTCTACCTTGCCCTCAAGGGGTGGGCGGCGCACGAGGGAATCTTGACCCTCGACGCCCACTTCATCAGCAACGTCGACCCTGACGATGGAGCCCAGATCCTCGGTGACATCGATCTCTCAGAGACCCTCTTCGTCCTCGTGTCGAAGAGCGGGACCACCCTTGAGACCCTCACCAACCAGCAGTTCGTCAGCGAGGCGATGAGAGAGGCCGGTCTCGACCCCTCACGCCACATCGTGGCGGTGACCAGCAAGAGCAGCCCGCTTGCCGGGAGCAGCGATGTTCTCGATGCCTTCTTCATCGACGACTACATCGGCGGACGCTACAGCTCCACCAGTGCGGTCGGTGGGGTCATCCTCTCCCTCGCCTTCGGCTACGAGTGCTTTGCCTCCCTCCTCGATGGGGCCCACCAGGCGGACATCCAGGCGCTCAACCCCTCGATCAGGGAGAATGCGGCGCTGCTCGATGCCCTGATCGGCATCTACCTGAGAAACGTCCTCGCCCTGCCGTCGACGGCGATCCTCCCCTACTCGCAGGCGCTCAGCCGTTTCAGCGCCCACCTGCAGCAGCTGGACATGGAGAGTAACGGCAAGAGCGTAAACCGGGACGGAGAGCGCATCACCTACCCCACCGGGCCGGTGATCTTCGGAGAGCCGGGCACCAATGGACAGCACTCCTTCTACCAGTTGCTCCACCAAGGCACCGATATCGTGCCCCTGCAGTTCATCGGCTTCCTCCACTCCCAGCACCAGAGAGATGTCACCGTCGAGGGCTCCACGAGCCAGGAGAAGCTCAATGCGAACCTCGTCGCCCAGATCGTCGCCTTCGCCCGGGGCAAGGAGGATGAGAACGCCAACAAGCGCTTTGCAGGCGAGCGGCCATCGAGCCTCCTCTTCGCCGATCGTCTGACCCCGGCGGTCCTCGGCGCACTGCTTGCCCACTACGAGAACAAGGTGATGTTCCAGGGCTTTGCGTGGAACATCAACAGCTTCGACCAAGAGGGTGTACAGCTGGGCAAGGTATTGGCCTCAAGCGTGTTGAACGGTAGCAAAGGAGATGCGACGCTCAAGGCGTGGGCATCAATCTTCTCGCTCTAGAAGACGCGAAGCGAACGCAGACGGGCCTGATGCTTCTTGCATCAGGCCTTTATTGTGCAATCAACATAAAAAGTACACAAACACACGCCCTTTGCTTCCCACCCCCTCAGGTTGTCCACTTTTCCAAACTTCATTACTATTGAGGGGCAGCTTCTACAATAATAGGAATCATAGAGATGTTTCGTGAACTAAGAAAACAGACCAAGGGGACGATTGTGCCCACCGTCTTGACGATGACCTTCGTCATCCTCGAGGTGGCCATGGACGTGACCATCCCCTACCTCATGGCACATCTGCTCGACCTCGGGGTCAGTGCCGGCAACATGGGTGAGATCTACAAATGGGGGGCGATTCTCCTCCTCTGTTCCGCTCTCGCGCTGACGCTCGGGGTGCTCGGCGGCCACTTTGCCGCCCTCGCCTCGACCAAGTTTGCACGGAACGTGCGCCAAAGCCTCTTTTGCACGATCCAGGGCTTCTCCTTCTCCAATATCGACTCCTTCTCCACCGCAAGCCTGGTGACCCGCATGACCGCCGACGTGACCAACGTCCAGCGCTCCTACCAGATGCTCACCCGCATCGCGGTGCGCAGCCCGGCGATGCTCACCTTCGCATTCTTCATGGCCCTGAAGCTCAACTCGACCCTCTCGCTGATCTACCTCATCTCCATACCGGTGTTGGCTATCGGCCTCTTTCTGCTGATCAGGCTCGTCTACCCCCTCTTTGGCAAGGTCTTCAAGACCTACGACCGACTCAACCTCGTCGTCCAGGAGAACATCAGGGGTATCAGGGTGGTCAAATCCTTCGTTCGCGAGGATTTTGAGAAGGAGAAGTTCAATGCGGTCAGCGACTCGATCTACAAGGACTTCTCCAAAGCGGAGAAGACGATGGCCCTGAACAGCCCCCTGATGCAGTCAACGATGTACTTCAGCCTCATCGCCATCTTCTTCGTTGCCGCCCGCCTCATCGTCGCAGACCGGATGACAAGCGGACAGCTGATGAGCTTCGTCTCCTACACCTCCCAGATCCTCATGAGCCTGATGATGCTCTCGATGGTCATCGTGATGCTGACCATCAGCCGTGCCTCGGCGGTCCGCATCGAGGAGGTCCTCGCCACCACCAGCGACATCGGGCCAAACGAGGGCGGCATCCCTGCTGTCAAGGACGGCTCGGTGGTCTTTGAGAACGTCTCGTTCAGCTACACCAAGGATGAGCAATCATGTGTCCTCAAGAACATCAACCTCACCATCGAGAGCGGGCAGACGGTGGGCATCCTCGGGGCGACCGGCAGCGGCAAGACCTCGCTCGTCCAGCTGATCGCCCGCCTCTACGATGTCACCGAAGGCACGGTGAAGGTCGGCGGGGAAGATGTGCGTAGCTACCAGACCAAGGCACTGCGCCAGGCGGTGGGGATGGTACTGCAGAAGAGCGTGCTCTTCGGCGGCACCATCGCCGAGAACCTCAGGTGGGGCAACAGCGAGGCGAGCGACGAGGAGCTGGTATGGGCAGCCACCATCGCACAGGCCCACCCCTTCATCACCAGCTTCCCCAACGGCTACGAGAGCCGGATCGAACAGGATGGGGCGAACGTCTCGGGCGGGCAGCGACAACGCCTCTCCATCGCCCGGGCCCTGCTCAAGCGCCCCAAGATCCTGATCCTCGACGACTCGACCAGCGCCGTTGACACCAAGACCGACGCCAAGATTCAGAAGGCCCTGAAGAGCGAATTGGCAGACTCGACCAAGATCATCATCGCACAGCGGGTCAGTTCGGTCATCGACAGTGACCAGATCATCATCCTCGACGATGGGGTGATCCACAGCGTGGGGACACACCAGGAGCTGCTGGCCAGCTGTACCCGCTACCAGGACCTCTACGCCAGCCAAGGACACAAGGAGGCGCTCGCATGACCGGACCCGGACGCGGTGGTGGGCGCAACTTCCCCTCCAAAATGCCAAAACTTGACTCGAAGACCTTCTCCCGTCTCCTGAAGCTGATCTTCACCGAGCACAAGGCTCGCCTGGCCGTCGTGGTGGTCGCCATCCTGGTCAGCAGCCTCGCCTCGGTTGCCGGCTCGGTCTTCCTGCGCATCCTCATCGACTCCTACATCACCCCGATGGCCGCCCAGGGGCCCTCGGCCTCCTTCGTCCCCCTCATCGGGGCCCTGATGAAGATGGCCCTCATCTACCTCTGCGGCGTGGTGGCCACCTACACCTACAACCGCCTCATGGTCACAGTCTCCCAGGGGACGCTGAGGTCGATCCGTGACTCGATGTTCGCCCACATGCAGGGCCTCTCGATCAAGTACTTCGACACCCGCTCCCATGGCGACCTGATGAGCCTCTACACCAACGACACCGATACCCTGCGCCAGATGGTGACCCAGTCGATCCCCAACTTCATCAGCTCGATCGTCACCGTCACGGCAATCTTCATCGCCATGCTGGTCACCAGCTGGCACCTGACGATCGTCGTTGTCGTCTCCCTCATCTCGATGCTCTTCATCTCCAGCAAGATCGCCAGCAAGAGCGGCTCCCACTTCATCGCCCAACAGAAGGCCATCGGGGCGACCAACGGCTACATCGAGGAGATGATCAACGGGCAGAAGGTGGTCCAGACCTTCACCTACGAGGAGCGGGCGATCGAGCGCTTCGACCAATTCAACGAGGAGCTCTTCTCCAACGCCTTCAACGCAAACCGCTACGCCAACATCCTCATGCCGATCATGGGCAACATCAGCTACATCCAGTATGTGCTGGTGGCCATCGCCGGTGGTACCCTCGCACTGAGCGGGCTTGCCCCGCTGACGCTGGGAGCCATCGCATCCTTCCTGCAGCTGTCGAGGACTATCAACCAACCGATCAACCAGATGGCCCAGCAGCTCAACGCAGTGGCGATGGCACTGGCCGGCACCAAGCGGA
>CALFMX010000090.1 GCA_937902565.1 uncultured Spirochaetales bacterium | reverse complement strand
TATCTACTTCGCCTTCTTCGTCAGCGGCATGATGAGCACCCTCATCGGGACGCTCCTGCCCTTCATGAAGGAGGAGTACCAGATGAGCTACGTGCTCAGCGGTGCGGTCATCTCGGCCCACCAGATCGGCAACTTCGCAGCCCTCCTCATCGCAGGCTTCCTGCCCTTCCTCATCGGGCGCAAGCGATCCACCCTCACCCTGGCGATGGGGATCGTCATCGGCTTCCTATTGATGACCCTCACCGCCAATCCCGTCCTCCTGCTCATCGCATTCGCCTTCACCGGCATCGGGCGGGGCACCTTCTCCAACATCACCAACGTCGTGGTGAGCGAGATCGCCGAGAACAAGGCGGCGAGCCTCAACCTCCTGCACGCCACATTCGCCGTAGGAGCGTTCCTGGCCCCCTTTGTGGCTCTCCTCTCCACTGTGGTGCTCGGCGTCGGCTGGAGGCTCAGCGCGTGGCTCCTGGTGGCCTTTGAGGTCCTGGTACTGATCCTCATCGGACGATCCAACCTCTCCAATGAACCGACGCCCCGGGCAAAGGGCAGCGAGACCGAGTTCTTGAAGAGCGGCGACTTCTGGCTGAACACCGCCATCCTCTTCTTCTACCTCTGCAACGAGTCCTCCATCATGGGGTGGCTGGTCACCTACTTCACCGACAGCGGGCGCCTCTCCCCGGCCCTGGCCCAGACGACCAGCAGCGCCCTGTGGATCTTCATCCTCGCCGGCCGGCTGCTCTGTGCCTACCTCGCCAGCAAGATGAACCGCAACGTCCTGCTCCTGATCCTCGGCTCCCTGCAGCTGCTCTTCTTCATCATGATGATCAGCGTCAACCACATTGTGCTCATCTACCTCTCGATCTTCGGCTTCGGCCTCTCGATGAGCGGCACCTATCCGACGGTGCTCTCGACCATCGACCCCAAGCTCACGCAGTCCACCATCGCCATGGGCACCATCATCGCGGTGGCCACCCTTGGTGCCATCATGATGCCGATCGTGGTCGGCTCGGTCGCCCAGGTCAGTGGCATAGGCGGCGGCCTGGCCACCATCAGCATCGCACTCTCCATCCTCCTCGTGCTGCTGGTCATCAAGGTGATCATCAGCCGACGGGCGCAGGTTACACGATGATCAAGAGCAACCCCTCAATCCGCAACATCGCCATCATCGCCCACGTCGACCACGGCAAGACGACCCTCGTCGACGCCCTGCTCACCCAGAGCGGTACCCTCAGTTCGGGGGCTGACCGGGTCATGGACAGCGGGGCCCAGGAGCGTGAGCGCGGGATCACCATCAGTGCGAAGAACTGTGCCATCACCTGGGGTGGGGTGCGTATCAACATCATCGATACCCCGGGCCACTCCGACTTCTCGGGAGAGGTGGAGCGCGGCCTCTCGATGGTCGACGGGGTCATCCTCCTCGTCGATGCCGCCGAGGGCCCGCTTCCCCAGACGCGCTTTGTCCTCACCAAGGCGTTTGAACAGAACCTCACCCCGATCGTCGTCATCAACAAGGTCGACCGCCAGGACGCCCAGAGCGACGTCATCCTGCAGGAGGTCTACGAGCTGCTGCTCGAGCTGAGCGGGGACGAGCGGATGCTGGAGGTGCCGATCTTCTACGCCATTGGCAAGGAGGGGCGGTGCGGCCTCTCTCCCGATAATCTCAACAGCGACCTCCGCCTCCTCCTCGATGCCATCATCGAGCACATCCCGGCGCCTGTCTACGATGACAGCCAGCCCTTCCAGATGCTGGTCAGCGACCTCTCCTACAGCGAGTACCTCGGCCGCCTGGCCATAGGGCGGGTGGTCAACGGCGCGGCCTCGGTCAACGACCAGCTCATCTGCGTCCAGGAGGGCGGGGCCATAGTACCGCTCAGGGTGACGAAGCTGCAGACCTATGATGGGCCCCGGTTTGTCCCTGTCACCCACGTCCAGAGTGGCCAGATCGTGGTGCTCAGCGGCGTCGAGCGTGTCGAGATCGGCGATACGATCTGTACCGCCGAGAACCCCAAGGCGCTCAGCCGGATCAAGATCGACGAGCCGACGGTGGCGATGCAATTCTCCAAGAACATCAGCCCGCTGGCCGGAACTGAGGGCAAGCAGCTCACCAGTGCCAAGATCGGGCAGCGCCTCGAGCGTGAGGCGCTGCGCAACGTCTCCATCAAGGTGGAGAAGAACAGCGACGATACCTACACCGTCAAGGGGCGTGGGGAGTTCCAGATGGCCATCATCATCGAGGAGATGCGGCGCGAGGGGTTCGAGCTCTGCGTCGGCAGGCCCCAGATCATCATGGGGCGCGATGATGAGGGGGCGGTCACCGAACCGGTTGAGATCCTCGCCATCGACGTGCCGGATGAGTACGGCGGCCCCGTCATGGAGCAGCTGGCCCGCAGGAAAGGGGTGATGAGGGACATCACCTATACCGAGAGCGGACGGATGAAGATGCAGTTCGAGATCCCGTCACGGGGCCTTATCGGTTACCGGGATGAGTTTCTCACCGAGACACGCGGACTGGGGGTGATGAACAGCTACCTTAAGGGGTACGAGCCCTACAAGGGTGATATCGAGGGCAGGCAGAGCGGGTCATTGGTCAGTGACCGGGGCGGCTCGGCGGTCGCCTACGCCCTGTGGCA
>CALFMX010000089.1 GCA_937902565.1 uncultured Spirochaetales bacterium | reverse complement strand
CATCACCACCATCATACAAAGTTCATCAGCCACCACCGTCATGGTGGTGAGTTTCGTTAATGCGGGCTTGATGGAGCTGGTTCAGGCAATCGGGGTGATCCTCGGGGCCAATATCGGGACAACCTTCACCGGATGGCTCGTCGCCCTCCTCGGCTTCTCGATGGATATCACCATCCTCGCCCTCACCGCCATCGCCATTGCAGCGCCGCTGATGTTCAGCAAGCGCAGCAAGAAGCGCGACCTCGCCGATGTCCTCTTGGGATTCGGTATCCTCTTTTTGGGCCTGAACCTGATGAGCGCCTCCATGCCGGACATCTCAGAGAGTGCACAGGTGATGCAGTACCTCTCCCTCTTCAACAGCGACACCTTCGCCATGCGCCTGATCGGTGTCCTGCTCGGCATGCTCATCACCCTGGTCGTCCAGTCATCCTCGGCGACGATGGCGATGGTCCTGACGATGGCCTTCAACGGGTGGCTCGGCCTCTATACCGCCACCGCCTTGATCCTCGGCTCCAAGATCGGGACCACCATCACCGCCTTCCTCGCCTCCATCGGCACCAGCACCGAGGCCAAACGGGCCGCCTGGGCGCACATCATCTTCAACGTCACCGGCGTGACCTTGGCCCTGATCCTCTTCCACCCGATGCTCAGCCTGGTGAACCTGCTCACCCCCGGCGATATCTTTGCCTACGAGGGGGCTGAACTTGCCGCCCGCCTCCCCTTCTTCCTCGCCATGCTGGCCACCCTCTTCTCCACCGTCAACATGCTGCTCTTCTTCCCCTTCGTGACCCAGTACGCCCACTTCATCGAGCGGGTTGTGCCGGCAAGGGCGGCCTACGATGAGGGGACCTACCACTTCAAGTACATCGGCGGCATCTTCATCGACAGCCCCGAGATCTACCTCCTGGCAATCCGGGATGAGATCCAGAAGATGGCAAACCTCGCCTGCACCATGCTCACCCGCTACCGGGGGATGTTCAACAATACGGCGGATGTGGAGGATGATGTGCTGCGCATGAAGCGCGATGAGGAGTACGCCGACCAGATGCAGGAGCAACTCTCCCACTTCTGTGTCCGCCTGATGCAGGAGAGCCAGACACCCACCAACGCCTCCACCCTCACGAGCCTGATCAGGGTCATGGATGAACTGGAATCGGTCACCGACTCATGCTACAACCTCGCCATGCTCAACCAACGGCGCCACGACAACGGCTGGGTCTTTGACGAGGAGATGGACAGGGAGATGCGTGACTACCAGGATCTGGTCCAGGAGTTCCTCGACTACGTCCGTGACCGGATGGATCGCACCCTTACCAAGGCTGAGATGCAGAAGGCAAATGAGTTCGAAGAGCAGGTCAACGAATGGCGGACAACCCTCTCGTCTGCAATCCAGGACCGCCTCTCCCTGGGAGAGGGGGATGTGAAGGCCGAGCTGCTCCTCCTTGAGAAGGTGCGCCACCTCGAGCATATCGGCGACTACTGCACCAACATCGCCGAGGCGTACCACCAGGCGGTCAAGCACACCCCGGTTCTCCAGAAGCGCAGTGCAAAGCACCTCGCCTAGTAGAGGACCACCGCCACCCCATCAAACCCGCACAGTCCATGATAGGCCGCCTGCCAGTGATCCAGGCGGTCTGTGCATATGGCGCCCAGGCCGGCGACGGCCGCTCGCTGGTCCGCAATACCCAGGTTGCCGCTGGTCCCGATCGCCGTCCGCTCCCCGATCGCCTCAACCGGGTCGAGGGCCTCGACCGAGGCGAGGTTCATCCCGACCTCACGGTAGACATCACGGAAGCGCTCCCCCTTCGCCACCCGCTTCAACACGAGGTCGGTCGCATAGAGTTCGGGGGTGCACCCCCTGGCCAGCGCATCGCTGTGGACGATGAGCCCTTCGACCATCCGGGAGAAGATCCCCACCAGCTGCCACGTTGCCTTGGTCCCGATAAAGAGGGCCCCCTTGGTGTCCTGGAAGTCACGATTGTACCCTGACGGGAGGCTGCGGATGATCGTCTTGACCTGAAGCGCCGAGGCAGAGATGAGCGCCGAGCGGCTGCGGGCAAGCTCGAGGCCATCGGGGTTTTTCTTCTGTGGCATGATCGACGAGCCGGTGAGCAACTCAGCGGGCAGGCTGAAGTATCCAAGCTCAGGGAGGGTGAAGATCATCAGATCCTGGGCGAGCTTGCTCAGTGTCAGGGCGATGTAATCGCAGCTGTCGAGGAGCATCGCCTCGAAGAATCCACGGCTGTTGTTGGCGTAGAGGACGTTGTTCTGCACTGAGGCAAAGCCCATCTCTTTTGCGCTGAAGGCACGGTCGAGGGGAAGGGCCGATCCATAGGAGGCAGCCGACCCCAGGGGGCTTTGGTCAAGGATTGCCGTCAGGTCGACGAGGCGCCTGGTGCTGTCGAGCAGCTGCTCGCCAAAGGAGGCGGCCCAGAGGCCCACCGATGAGGGCATGGCAATCTGCATGTGCGTCCGCCCTGCCATCGGCACCCCCTTGTGCTCATCGGCAAAGAGAAAGAGGCGATCGGCAAGTGAGAGGGTACGCTCAGAGAGGCGAGCAGAAAACTCCCGCATCCAGAGCCTGAGGGCGGTCTGCACCTGGTCGTTGCGGCTGCGTCCCGTATGGATCTTCTTGCCCACCTCCCCCTTGGTCTTCGTCAGGTACTCCTCGATGGCGGTGTGGCAGTCCTCATCCTCGAGGCGAATCTCGAACGTCCCCTCCTGGCGCAGGCGGATCACCTCACCCAGCCCCTCTTCGAGGGCGGCGAGCTCCGCTTTCTCCAGCAGATCGATACGCCCAAGCGTCCGGGCGTGGGCGATCGAGGCCAGGGCATCGGCTATGACGAGCTCCTGGTCGATGAGATAATCACTACCGACACTGAACTCCTCCATCAAGGTATCCAGGGTGTACTCTTTTTGCCACAACTTTGCCATGCGCGCCTCCGATAGGCAAAGTCTATTGACCGGCGTGCCATCTGTCAATTGAAGCAAAGTGGCACGAGGGGGCCCTATAGGGGTATGAAGTACGCTACCGCCCTCATCCTCGCCCTTGCCCTTCTCTTCTCCGGCTGTGGCTGTCGTCAGGGGGAGGAGGTGGTCAATGCTCTCTTGGAGGGGCGCGACAGCACCCCTCCTGTCCTGCTGAGCTGGGAGATGACCAGTGCGACGACCGCTCGTCTCTCCTTCGATGAGCCGGTGGTCATAACGAGCTCCGATTTCTCGGTGGCGGGGAGTGCCATCATCGACAGCTCGGTCTCGATGGGTAGTGTGACACTCACCCTCGCCGAACCGTTGGACCTCGGCACGAGTGCCTGCCTCGAGGGGCGAGTGGAGGATCTGGCCC
>CALFMX010000088.1 GCA_937902565.1 uncultured Spirochaetales bacterium | reverse complement strand
CTGAGCGGTAGGTGATCTGCTGGCTGTAGGTGATGACCCACGGGTAGCTGGATTTGGAGAGCTGCTGGACGTGGGGGCCGGTGAAGTAGAAGTTGCCCTCCTTGCCGAGGGCCCGCTCGAACCACTGCTGGCTGATGATCTCATCGGTGGGGCGCATCGGGACATCCATGGTCGAGAGCAGGAGGGTGCCATCGACATCGAAGAGCAGGAGGCAGACGATATCCGGGCGGCTGGCGACGATGGTGTTGAGCCGCTCCTCGATCTGGGAGCGGGAGAGGGTGTCGGTCTGCTTGGCAAGGTCACGGGCGTAGGTGGCGATGGAGAGGATGTCGCTGGTGTAGTAGTTGAGGTTGGCGTTGATCTGGCGCACGATCTCTCGGGTGGAGAGGGTGGCGTTGCTGCGGATTGTCGCCGAGAACTGGGTGTAGAGGATTGTGGAGACCAGGACGGTGAAGAGGATCGATACCGAGGCGATGACCACCGAGAGGATCGTCTTGATGGAGTAGGGGCGCCCTGCTCGACCTCTCATCGCTGGGCCTGCCTGTATTGGGAGGGCGAGAGGCCGACGTGGCGCTTGAAGCTGAAGCTGAAGTAGTTGGGTTCGGTATAGCCGACCGCCTCGGCGATCTCATAGGTCTTGCTCTCCGTCTTGGCCAGCAGCTCCTTGGCCCGGTCCATCCTCAGCGTCGTCAGGTACTGTACGAAGCTCACCCCCACCTCACGCTTGAAGGTCGAGCTGAAGTACGACGGGCTGATACCAATCATCTCGCAGATCTCCTCCAAGCCGAAGCCCGGCTCATCGAAGTGGCGTGCCATGAGGTTCTTCGCCTCGGTTATGAACTGGATGTGGCTCGCTTGCCTCGAGCCTGCCAAAAGGTCGCGCAGCGAGAGGCAGAGGCGGGTGAACCATCGCTTCGCCTTGCCCAACGTCGTCAGGGTGGCGAGTTCGCCGAAGAGGTTGAGCCCCTCCTCTTCGGTGATGGAGAAGAGGGAGTGGCCGTAGGAGGATGCAAGCTCCTGCAACAGTGAGGCCAGGCTGAGGAGCAAGGCCTGGACCGCCTCGAGGGTCGAGCTGGCGAACTGCTGGCCGAAGAGCTCGTTGAGCGAGGCGTTGACCTGCTCCTCGGTGCCGATCTTGACGGCGAGGATGACGTTAGCCTTCAACTCCTCGAGCTTGCGCTGGAGCTCCTCCGAGCCGATATGCTCGAGGTCGCTGATGTAGAGGAGGTCGCGGTCGGGGTAGACGGAGCTGTAGTTCAACGCCGAGAGCGCCTGCCGGTAGGATTGGCTGATCGAGCTGGGGGCGTGGACCAGGGCACCGAGGCCGATGATCGCCTCGAAGGAGAACTTCTTCAAAAACGCCTGGATCTGCTCGGCTTTGCGGTTGACCTGCTTGCGGAAGACCGAGTCGTAGTGGTTTTGCCCGTGGCTCTTGGCGGTGAAGATGATGACGATCTCCCGCTCAAGGAGGAAGGGGATGGCCCCGTCATCATCGCTGAGCGCCTCCTCGACGACCTCGAGCATCGCCAGGTTGCGCAGTGGGTCCTCATTGCTGTGATCGGTCTCGACCAGCGCGACCAGGAACTCGTCGCGGTCCAGGTCCAGCCCATACTCGCTCGCTTTGGAGATGAGGGAGGCATCATTGACGGGGTGGTTGCCGGAGAGAAGGGCGACGAGGAACTTCTCCCTGATAAGCGGCAACGCCTGGCGGTAGGCGACCTTGAGACGGTCCTCATCCTTGCTGCGCCGGATCTCCTCATCGAGGATCGTCGAGAGGCGGGCGAGGAGGTGGGAGAGGTCCTCCACCGAGACGGGCTTGAGGACGTATTCGGTGACCCCCCACCGCATCGCCTGCTGGGCATAGGTGAACTCATCGTAGCCGCTGAGGATCACCAGGGTGGTTGTCGGGTGGGTTTGCTTGATCTGCTGGATCAACTCGATGCCGTCAAGGTAGGGCATCCTGATGTCGGTGATGACGACATCGGGCCTCAGCTCCTCGACAAGCTCCAGGGCCTCGATGCCGTTTCCGGCCTCGCCTATGACGGAAAAGCCGTACGTCGCCCACGGGGTGCGGGCTCTGATACCTTCACGTACGGCGGACTCGTCATCGACGAGGAGAATCGTATATGCCATGGCTCCATGGTAGTACCAAAGTGCTCATGGCGCAAGAAAATCAGCCGTGCTGCCACCAGTCGAACATCACGCGCGTCGAGCGATCCATCTCGGCCATGAAGGCGGAGGTGTGCTTGCGCAGGTAGTAGTAGTCGGCCAGCGTTGCGGTATTGTCGTAGGGGAGGGCGCCGACTCTCCGCCGTGCCTCCTCGTGGACGCTGAACGCCCGCTCGAGGTCACCGATGTGTGGCTCCTTGTAGCTGTTCTCCATGAAGATGGCATCGACGGGACAGCGGGGGCTCTGCTTGGTGCTCTGTGTCTGTGCCGGGTAGCCGAAGATCAGCATCGCGGCGGGGATGGTGTACTGCTTGAGGTCGAGGAGGGAGCGGAGATCCTCGAAGTTCTCGATCACATCGCCGATATAGCAGGAGCCCAAGCCGAGGGCCTCGCCTGCGATGACGGCGTTCTGTGCGGCGATGATGGCGTCCTGCATGCAGAGGTGGAGGTCGCCGAGGCCGGGGGCGCGCCAGGCGGCGTGTCCCGCCTCATCGGCCCGCGCTACCGCCCCGCTCTCTTTGAAGTAGTTGACCCACTTCTGCATGTCGGCGAGGAAGACCCAGACGATGGGGGCCTTCCCTATCATCGGCTGGTTGTCACAGATGATGGCCAGCTGGTCCTTCTTTGCCTGGTCGGTGACCTCCACGATTGAGTAGAGGGCCATATTGCCCGCTGTCGGGGCACGCAGCGTCGCCTCCTTGAGCGTCAGGAGCGTCTCTTCGCTGATGGGCCGGTCGCTGAAGGTTCTGGTCGAACGGCGCTTGTTGATCAAATCAAGGGTATGGTTCATGGCCACTGAGTATAGAGCAAAGGCCCTCTTTCATCCATAGGAGTCAACTATACATGTATTGTGAACTGTTGTATTCTTAGGACATGCGAAGTGTAAAGGCGTACCGGTACCGCTGGGTGATCCTCCTCTCCCTGGTGCTGTTGATCATATCAGTAGAGAGTCAGTGGTTGACCCTTGCCCCGGTGGGACGGGTTGCAAACCACTTCTATGGGGGGCAGCTCTCCCTGCGCTATGCCACGCCGGTGGACCTGCTCTCGTTGATGTACCTTGTGGTGTTCGTCTTTGCCAGCGTGCCCGCATCCTATCTCCTCCACCGCCTGGGGATCAGGTGGGTGGTCTGGCTGGCCAGTGGCACCATCATCTTTGGATCGTTGACCAAGGCGCTCTACCTCGGCGACCTGCGCTTCGTCCTCTTCGGCCAATTCTTCCTCGCTGTGGGCCAGACGCTGGTCCTCGTCTCGATCACCGAGATTGTATCGCGGTGGTTCCCCATCCGGGAGCGCGGGATGGCCGTAGGATTGACCAGTGCCAGCCAGTACCTGAGCCTTGCCATGGTAATGATCATCTCGCCGCTGTGGGTGGTGACCCGCAGCGCCGACCCGATGTGGGGAGCCGGCTTTGAGCGGATGATGCGCTTCTGGGGCTTCTTCAGCGCACTCTTGGCCCTGGCCCCCGCCTTCCTAATCAAGGAGAATCCCCCGACCCCCTCATCACACTACCAGAGCCCCAAGACAAGCTTCCGATCCAGCTTCCAGGCGTTGGGGATGAGCCCGTCGCTCAAGGGACTTTCGGTGATCTTCTCGGTCTGCTGGGGCGTCCTGATGACCATCTTTATCAAGATCGACCAGGTCAGCGAGATCATTGGCATCCAGGATTCGAACGGGATTCTGGGCATAGCGATGTTTGCAGGCGGCATGGTCGGGGCGACGGTGCTCCCGGCCCTCTCCGACCGATATCGCCGCCGCAAGCTCTTCTTTGTCTTCTGTACCTTCAGCTCCATACCGGGCTTTGCCCTGCTCTTTCTCGCCAACCATATCGCCTCCACCCCGCTGGGAGCGACCTCCCTTGCCGTCATCGGCAGCTCCATCATCGGGCTCTCCCTCTTGGCGGCGATCCCCATCGGCAGCCAATATGCGGCAGAGCTCGGGTCGGGTGTGGGTGAGGAGGTCATCCAAAGCCTGCTGTTGCTCTCCAGCCAAGCCTCGTGTGCCTTCATCCTCCTCATCATCCTGTTGACAGAGCGGCTTGTCGCCCCCCTCTTCCTCTCCATCCTTGGCGTGCTCTTGTTCGCCTCGATGATCGGTTCGATCTTCCTCAAGGAGAGCCCGATGATCATAACCGAAGACGATCGCCTCAAGGAGGCGATCGAGGTTGAGATCGTACATCTGCAATAGGTGGTTCAGGTGGTGGCTTTCGGGTTCATCTCCCCTGTCCAGCCGTCAAAGGCGTGGATGCGGTCCAGTGGGAAGCGCTCTCGTGCGCTATGCTCCCCTTGGCGATGCTTGTCACTGAGGCCCTCTTCGCTGCCGGGATAGCCGAGGATCAGGAGGACCATCAACGAGTCTTCCTCACTGATGCCCAGCACCTCCTTTGCCGCACCCTCATTGAAGCCGGCGATCGGATGGATGATGAGGCCTTCGCTGACAGCCTGGATCTGCAGGGCCATCGTGGCCATGCCCACTTCGAAGGGAGCGTAGACACGATCTCCCAGCTTCATGCTCCACTCGTTGTTGGTCACCACTGCAATGATGGCCGGAGCGCGCTTGGCCCAGTAGTTTCCTGGTGACAGGGTCTCCTTGAGGGCATTGAGGCGCTCGGGTTCGGTGGTGGTGACAAAGCGCCAGGGCTGGTTGTTCATCCCACTCGGGGCGGTGGCGGCTGCTTCGATGAGGTGGAGCAGGGTCTCTTTCTCAATGGGTTTGGTATCGAGGGCACGGAAGGCCCGTCTCTGTTCAATTGCGTGTAGCATAGGTTGAATCTCCTTATGGTAGATACCCATAAGTGTAGTAAATAAAGTCGCTGTCGGAAAGACTCACCTGTAGCTGACGCCTGCAAGCTCCTTTGCTTCCTTGCCGCTCATGTGCGAGACAGTGAGCTTCAGACCAACCGCCTTGGAACACGAGCGGACCTTTGCCTGCCGCTCCTCCAGGCTTTGGTCTGCACTGTACTTGGCGCAGAGGGCGTCGAACGCCTCGAGCCACTCATCCCCCTCACAGAGGGCGATGGTGCCGGTGACGATGACCGAGCGAAAGAGCGAGGTGTAGCGTGCACTGTCGATCTCGTCTGCGTCGATGACGGTGAAGGAGGCGCGTTCGCACGCCCTGATAGCCTCGATCTTGCGTCCCTCGCCGATACTGTGGAAGTAGAGGTTGCCCTCATGGAGGACGTAGTTGAGCGGCACCCCGTAGGGGTAGCCGTCGGTGGCAAGCAGGGAGAGGACCCCACTGCTGCCCCTATTGAGCACATCAATACATCTCTCCTGGCTGAGCGCCTGGCGGTATCTTCTCATCTTTGCGTATAAAAAAACGGGGATGACAGACTTGCCTACCCCGTTTGTATCCCGATTCGACGCTTAGTCGAGAGGAGAGAAGTCAGACTTAGGAGCTCCACAGAGAGGGCAAACCCAATCCTCAGGAAGATCTTCAAAGGCTGTTCCTGCTTTGACCCCGTTGTCAGGATCACCGACTGCTGGGTCATAGATGTACCCGCAAAGATTACATTCGTACTGTTTCATGTGTCTTTCCTCCTAGGTGAGTAGCATATAGGGAAATGGGGTGTGGGGCAAGATAAATTACTCATAAACTTTCAGGATCTTTGTGAGCATCTTGGCAAAACGGCGGCGGAAGTTCTCAGGGGCGATGATCTCCACCGAGTCCCCGCACTGGATGATCCTGAGGTAGAGTTCGATGGAATTCTCCACATCCATGTTGCAGATCGTCGCCCCATCCGCATCCTTCTCGAAGACCGGAGGGCCGTGGACGACGGTGCGGAAGGCGTTGAGCGCACTGCGCTCCTTCATCTTCAGGCTCAGCGGGATCATGTCGATGGAGTCGTATCGAGCCTCGTCGATGGGGGATTTGAAGGGCTTGAGGTTGTCCGGAATCGTATAGGTCTCGTTGAGGATCGTGGCACTGGTGATGGTGGTGATGTCGATGGTCACGATCTCGGTGGTGTGGCGGAGCCGGCCGGTTACGCTGATGGGCTTGCGCCCGCCGCTATCCTCCTCGCGAAAGCCGATGAAGTAGGGGGCGAGCTCGGTCTCGATCGGGTCAAAGCCCTTCAGGCTCTGGACGACCCGCACGATACGGCCGCTGACCCAGCTGTCGATGAGGACCTCCAGCACGGCGTTGAACTTCGAGCTCTCCTTCTTCTGTTGGAGCTGCAGGTCGATCTGCTCGGCAAGGGTCACCAGGTTCTCGCTGACCTTCGGGGCATAGGAGCGCATGTTGAGCGCGATCTTGCGCAGACCGCTTGCCAGGTGCGGGTTCTGGAACTCGGCGTTGTCAGCGAGCATCTCGGCACTGAAGTTGAAGGCAAGGCTCTCGTAGACCGAGAGGGCGATGTTCTCGTCCTCGAGGCGTGAACGGATCTTGATGAGGCTGTTCTCCTCGTAGATGTCGATGTACTCCTTGAGCTGGTCGACGTATCGGCTGATGGTCGAGCGGTGCACGCCCAAGCGACGGGCGATCTCCGCCCTCCTCAGCCCCTCAGGGTGGGAATGCAACAACAGCTCCAGTTGTGCTACTCGTTCACCTTTCATGCATACCCCCGTTGTGCATCAAATTGCAACAAAATACCTGCTCAGTATACCATGGACAGCGCGCGTTACAAGGGCCATTCTCGCTGTGTGCAACAGATAAGCGCTTGTCTGTTGCCTGGTCGAGTGCTAGCATGTGGACCGGGAGGATTGCCATGGACGACCGAATGATGAGGATGGAAGTGAAGATAGCCTACATGGAAGAGACGATTGCCACCCTGGATTCGGTGGTGGGTGAGCTGAACGGCGAGATCACCACCTTGAAAAATCGCCTCTCGTTGATCGAGAAGCGATTTTCAGAGTTGGTTGAAGAGGGACTCCCCCAGGGGGAGAGGCCCCCGCACTACTAAATCAGACGAAGAGGTTGATCTTGGACTCGCTCGCCGCCCCCATATAGGTGGCGACCCCGCCGACCTCGACACCCTCAAGCAGCTCACTGGCGCTGATGCCCATGATGTCCATCGACATCTGGCATGCCACCATGCGCACCCCGCTCTTCTTGGCGTCGTTGAACATCGCCTCAAGCTGGTCGACCCGCTTCTTGCGCATCCGATTCTTCATCATCTTTGCCCCGAGGCCGCCCATGTTCATCGACGAGAGGCCGAGCTCGCTCATGCCGTTGGGCAGCATGGAGGAGAACATCTTGCCGGTGAAGTCCTTCTTGGCCTTGGGTGCGTCCTTCTTGCGGAGGACCGAAAGACCCCAGAAGGTGAAGAACATCGTCACCGGCTTGCCGGTGGCCACCGCTCCGTTTGCCAGGACAAATGAGGCGAGGGCCTTGTCCAGGTCGTTGGAGAAGACGATCAGTGTCGCCCCGTTGTCCGGGTCGCAGATCGCGGGCTTTGCCCCCGCGCTATCGCCGACCGCACAGACGGCGCTGCTCCCCTTGGTGATGATCGCCTCGATGATCCCCTCAGTGGTGGAGAGGCTGGTCAGGTCGTTGCCGGTGAGCTTGCACCACGCCTGCACATCGACGCCGAAGCCGGGATCGCTGGCACGGACGGTGATCTGGTCCCCCTCCTCGAGGTTGTCGATCTCACGCTTCAGATGGACGATCGGGCCGGGGCACTGCAGGCCCACCGCATCGATGGTATGGCTCTTGAAGCCGGTGCTGCGCTTGCGGGGCGATCCATCCTCATAGAGGTGGCTGATGACCCCGACCGGCTCCTTGAGGACGACGACCCCGCCATTCTCCAGGATTGCACGCTCGCGCATGGCGCTGTCGTAGCTCTTGAACCCACCGCTGAGGTTCTTCACCTGCTCATACCCGTTCTGCCTGAGGATCCGCTCGGCGAGGTAGCCGCGCAGTCCCATGGCACAGTTGATGATGACCAGGCGATCCTTGGGCACCTCGGAAAGGCGCGTCCTCAACTCGGTGTTGGGGATGTTGATAGCTCCGGGGATGGCACCGAGGGCAAACTCATCCTCGCTGCGGACATCGAGCATGAAGGCGCCCTCGGCCCGCAGCCGTTCCGCCTCGTCCCAGCTGACGGGGTCGCTGAGGCCCTCCAGGGCGTTGGCCGCGATGAAGCCGACCATGTTCACGGGGTCCTTGGCACTGGAGAAGGGCGGGGCATACGCCTGCTCGAATTCGGCCAGGTCATAGACGGTGCCCTCCTTCCCGATGAAGGCGCTGATGACATCGATGCGCTTGTCCACCCCGTCAAAGCCCACGGCCTGGGCTCCCCAGAGCTTGCCGCTCTCGGGGTGGTAGAGAATCTTGAGGGTGAGCACCAGGCTGCCGGGGTAGTAGCCGGCGTGGTTGCCCGCATGGGTCTCGGCAGATCGGTAGGGGAGGTTCGCGGCCTTGAGGCCCTTCTCGGTGAGGCCGGTGGCCGCAACCGTCATGTCGAAGATCTTGGCGATCGAGGTGGCGATGGAGCCCTTGTAGGGAATCTTGTTGCCATCGACGATTGCATCGGCACAGAGGCGGGCCTGTTTGTTGGCAGGACCGGCGAGCGGGATGGTGCACGGGATACCGGTGATCGGGCTCTTGATGAGGATGGCATCCCCCACCGCCCTGATATGGGGGTCGTTGGTCTGGAAGAACTCATCGACGACGATCGCCCCGTTCTTTGCAAGGGTTATGCCGCTCTCCTTGAGGAAGGCGGTATCGGGCCGGACCCCGATGGAGAGGATGACCAGGTCCGCTTCGATGAGGGCCCCACTGGCAAGGTTCACGGTGACGGTGGTCCCATGGTCCTGAAACGACTGTACCGCATCCTTGAGGTGGAGGTTCACCCCCTTGGCCCTCATGTGCTGCTGCACCTCGGCGGCCAGTTCATAGTCGATGATGTTCATCACCTGCTCGAGCGCCTCGACGACCGAGACCTCCAGGCCCCGCTCCTTGAGGTTCTCGGCCATCTCCAGGCCGATGAAGCCTCCGCCGACGACCACGGCGCGGCGGGTGGTGCTCCGGTCGATGTGGCTCTTGATCGCATCGATGTCACTGACTGAGCGCAGGCTCATGATGTTGGGGTGGTCGATGCCGGGGATCGGCGGCTTGATGGGGGAGGCACCGGGGGAGAGGATGAGGGTGTCGTACCACTCATCATACTCGCTGTTGTCCTTCAGGTTGCGCACCCGTACGGTCTTCGCCTCGCGGTTGATGGCGATGACCTCGCTCTCCACCCGTGCGTCGATCTCCAGTGACTCCTTGAAGCGCTCGGGGGTCTGCACAAAGAGGCGAGAGCGCTCGGCGATGGTCCCGCCGGCGTAGTAGGGGAGGCCACAGTTTGCAAAGCTGATGTATGGCCCGCGCTCGAACATGATGATCTTGGCGTGTTCGTCCCGCCTCCTGAGCCTGGCTGCCGTCCCGGCTCCTCCGGCGACGCCGCCGACGATGAGATACTTGTTCATACGATGTTCTCCTTTCTTCCCACCTGGGTAAAGTTCAGCTCGTCGGGGAGGGTGATCTCCGAGCAGCTATACTCCTCAACCGTCGCCCTGCCGCTCTTGGTCAGAGAGACGGTAAGGCTTCTGCGATCGGTATCGCTGAGCGAGCGGGCGATCAAATCACGTGCTTCGAGACTGTCGAGCACCCGGGTCAGGCGGGAGGGGGAGAGCTCAAGCTCCCGTGCCAACGCCCCCGGTTCGGTCACGCCCTTGTTCACTGCACACAGCAGCAGTGCGTCATTGAAGGAGAGGCCGGTCTTTTGTTTCAGCTCCTCCTCAAAGACCCGTAGCAGGGTCTGTAGTCTTCTGATGGCACAGAGGTCGATCATGCTACACTCCATATAATTTATTTGTGCAATAATTGCTAATGACAACTATAAAGGGAGATGGAGACATCGTCAATATGTAGATAAAAAAATAACCAAATATCGTGCAAAGATATGCATACTGCAATGTTTAGCACCATTGTGGTGGCGTACAATAAAGTTCGCAATTTAGAGGTAGATTGAAAAAGGTCATGAGAG
>CALFMX010000087.1 GCA_937902565.1 uncultured Spirochaetales bacterium | reverse complement strand
CAATTGAGAAAGAGGCCAGTGAATAGGGCAATAGACAGAGTTTTCAATCAGATACTTCCGAAGAGCATCTCTCTTATTATTTTTCATTAATATCGGAATAAAAAGGGGAACATCATGTGTTTCAATCTTAGGAAAGATTGGTTCTAATATATGCAATGATTTCAATCCCTGCAGAAGTAACTCTGCATTTCTTCTTCGGATTGAAACAGATTGAAAAAGTGTTGCTGCTTCAGAAATCGATTTTTCATCTGCGGCATAATCAATATAGTCTTGTTCTAGCAAATCTTCAGCCTCAGAAAAGATATCAAGAAATTCATATTTCTCTACGGACTTTTCTTCAATGTAATCAGCTTTAAGTTCATACCCTCGCATTCTGAGAGATATATACGAGTTGTGAAGTCTTTTACCTATCTCTCTCCATTCGCCATTTTTCTTACTAACAACACCTGCGCCAGCTATAGCCCCCCATTTTCGAAAACTAGCAAATAGGTAGTCAGCACTTTGTAGTTTCTCGGCATAGTCGGAAGAAAATAAAGCATGAGTCATATCTCGGAGTACAATTACATTCTTCGGCAATTCTTTTTCAACAGTAGAAAACCCAAAATAATCCATTACTAATATGACATCACATACCTTTGCAGGATCAATTAATTGTTGCAATGAACTATCTCTGAAAACAATCGGATAAAAATCAACAGACATACCCTGTTGAATGAAAGGTTCTATCATTGTGTGACAACAATAAGAAGGAAGATATGCTGTTAAGGGTCTTAAGCTGCCTAATGTTTCCATAATTTCTTTAATAATTGCATATAGAGCTGTTCTGCCAGAAACAAAATATTGCTTGTCTCCTGGCCAGTCATCAGAGGGCAGATATCGTTGTTTAATTGACACCAGTGAATCAGTTCGCCAGAACTCACTCCCAATTTCTTTATACATCTTGCTTGACTGCTTCAATCCGAAAGAAATCATCTTCTAGTATCGAACCATACACAAGATTGTGGTACTTTCCTTGTTTGAAAACTGCTAGCCGGGCAAGCCCCTCAATTGTCCATCCACACTTTATATGGAGTTTTTCTGAAGCTTGGTTATACTCCAGCCACGTAGTTTCAAGCCTATGAAGTTGAAGTTCAGTAAAGGCATATTTCTGAAGTGCAAACATTGCGTCTGTACCAATCCCCATATTTCTAGGTGCAGCAGGATGTAACTTTATCCCGGTAAACGCACATCTATTTTTCCAGTCGATATTAGCAAGTATCACTAGTCCCATTGGGTTACCATCAGTCTCAATAACAAACCTTTTTGTAGAGGAGTTTAATCTTTCTTTTATAATCCAGGTTTCTTGTTCAGCAAGAGAAACTGGCCAAGACCATCCTCCAATCAAATGTTCGATTTGCGGATCATTAACCATCTCCAGAAGAAAAGTTTTATCAGAATCCTCAATAGCTCTAAGTATTAAACTTGTACCAACAATATTCATCTTCTTTTCTCCGATTCTTGGATTCTTCTATGTACATCAAAATCCAGCGGACTACTAATTCCTCGTTCACCAATATCCGATCGCCTTAATACTTTTATTACTGTTTTGAAAATTATTAACAAATCCAAAATGAAACCTAATCTATAAACATACTCCAAATCGTTTTGAAAACGATTCTCCCAAGTAACTGCATTCCTACCATTGACTTGTGCAAGTCCAGTTAATCCTGGCCGGACCGAATGACGCTTTCTCTCCTCATCTGTATAATATGGCAGGTATTGGACAGCTAATGGTCTCGGCCCTACCACACTCATATCCCCTTTCAAGATATTCCAGAGCTCTGGAAGCTCATCAAGGCTTGTTGATCTGAGCATTTTGCCAAACTTGGTAAGTCGTACTTCATCGGGAAGCAAGTTACCTTGCTCATCCTTTTGCTCAGTCATGGTCCTGAATTTATAAAGGATGAATATCTTCTCATTCAGACCTGGACGCTTCTGCTTGAAAATAACAGGAGTCCCTAGTTTGATTCTCACCAGTATTGCTGTAATGAGAAGCACTGGTGAAAGAACGATAAGAGCTAGAAGAGAACAAACAAAGTCAAAGACTCTCTTGAAGTACTTCCTATACATCTTACTTAATGAATCCCTTGATAATACTGATCACCCTCTCCTGCTCTTCCTCCGTAATCTTTATATCACTCGGCAGACACAACCCTCTGGAGAAGATATCCCCTCCCACATCAGTGTCTTTGTCTATTGCAATAAAGCCATGACCTTCGAACACAGGCTGCAAATGCATTGGTTTCCAGATTGGTCTGCTCTCTATGTTCTCTTTCTCCAAGGCTTCCCTGATCTGAGTGGGGGTAACTGAGTAATCTTTATCAATCAGCATACAGGAAAGCCAATAATTTGGTTCACTGCATTCTACATGGGGATTCATCTGGATAGGTAATTCCTCGAAAGCTTTCTTGTAGGTTTCATAGATCTGCTTCTTCTTCTGGATATGCTCATTAAGATAGACAAGCTGGCCTCTGCCAATACCAGCAACTATGTTGCTCATGCGGTAGTTGTAACCGATCTCGCTGTGTTGGTAGTGGGGAGCAGGGTCTCTTGACTGGGTAGCCCAGAATCTTACTTTCTTTACTGCAGCTTCATCATCTGATAGAAACATGCCTCCACCACTCGTTGTAATGATTTTGTTGCCATTATACGAGAGAGCACTATATTTCCCAAACGTTCCAGTCTGCCTATCTTTATAGGTAGCACCAAGGCTCTCAGCTGCATCCTCGATCAATGGGACATGGTATTGCTCACACAAGGCAAGTATCTCGTCCATCTTTGCTGGGGTTCCATACAGGTGAGCAACCAGCACTGCTTTTGCCTGTGGATATTTCTTAAGAGCAATCTCCAAAGCTCTTGGATCCATATTCCAGGTATCGTATTCGCTATCGACGAAGACTTGAATGCCACCTTCATAAGAAACTGGGTTCACGGTTGCGGAAAAGGTCAAATCACTGCAAATGACAATATCTCCTGGTTTGACCCCACAGAGTTTAATAGCGAGGTGGAGAGCGCTGGTTCCACTGACCAGAGCTGCTGCATGTTTCACTCCAATATATGCAGCCATTTCCTTTTCGAACTCATCTACATTCTTGCCAAGAGGAGCTACCCAGTTGGTATCAAATGCTTCTTGTATGTACTTCATCTCCAAACCATGCATGGTTGGAGATGAGAGATAAATCCTCTTGTTCATGAACCTTGTCCTTGTAAATACAAAAGAGCTCCTACTCAGGAACTCATCACTCCCACCCTATGTTCATAAGTTCCCAACCACCTATTTCAGCTCTGTGCCAAAATCCCGGTGTGGCTAACCTCTTCTGCGATCTCTCGCACCTTGTCTCAGCTGTTCCCGCCAAATATCCCAAAACCCCTCGATTCCTGCATATTCATGCAGCTTTCGCGCCCTCAGACCATATTCCCGTATATCTATCACTTGTCCTATTCTTCAAAACGACTAACGAGAGCGCATTGTATGTACCAAACGTTCCTGTCTGTCTCTTGTTATAGGTAGCCCCAAGGCTCTCCGCTGCATCTTCGATGAGCGGAACGTCATAGTGCTTGCAAAGCTCTACGATCTGGTCCAGCTTCGCTGGAGTCCCGTAGAGATTTGCCACTATGACCGCCTTGGGCTTCTTCTTGTATGTCTTGAACGCCTTTTCAAGAAGGTCGGGGTCCATGTTCCAGCTCTCCCCTTCACTGTCTATGAGGACCTGGACCCCTCCCTCATAGGAGACAGGGTTGATCGTAGCAGAGAAGGTGAGGTCAGAGCAGAAGACCAGGTCTCCTGCTCTCACGTCACAGAGTTTGACCGCAAGATGCAGCGCTGCCGTTCCACTGTTCAGCGCTGCAGCGTAGCCCTCTCCAATATACAAAGCCATCTCTCTCTCAAACTCATCGACGTTCTTTCCAAGAGGAGCTACCCAGTTGGTATCAAAGGCTTCCTGGATATACTTCATCTCCAGATCATGCATTGTAGGAGAGGAGAGATAGATACGTTTACTGTTCATTGGTTTGATTGTCCTTTCTGCTCTCTATCACGGAAATCCCCGTGAGAATATTAACAGCTTCAATCTTCTGTTCTTCTAATATCCTATCAGCCTCATTCTCCCAGGTAATAAAGAGGGTGTTTGGCTTTAGTCGTGGAAGAAGAGCGCTGAGGCGCTCTGGAGAAACAAACTGTTTCTTCAGAGCGGGGAACTCTTCTTCTACGATCTCTTTGAGAAGATAGGAGAAGTCGTCATTCGGCCCAAAGAAGATTAGGTGTGTATCCTTTTTTACCAAGGGCTTGATCGTATTGGTAATACGCACCCTGAACAGCCCAATCTCTTGGTAGGTCCTCACGATGTAGGCGTAGGTACGTTCGATCTTACTAGCCAAGCCCTGGGGAGTGAGGAAGTATCGCACGGAGTTGGGCTGAAGCCGCTCTATCTTGATCAAGCCCTTCCTGACCATCCGCTTTACCAGGATGTTGATGCTGCCCAGAGAGACCCCAATGTGCTCACTGAGTTCTCTCTGGGTAGCATCAGAGTTCTGGTCGATGTATGAGAGAACGGAGAGTTCTTTTGTAGGGTGGTCAGCTATCATGTATACAGTGTTCAGTTTTTGAACCAATCTGGTTCGAAGAGAAGCGAAGAGCGGTGCTCTTCTTAGATGAATACCGAGTCTGTTGGGGAAGAAGACCAAAGCTATCGCACAACATGGCAGGGCCAATGTCGTGCAAAAAAGCGCTTTGGGGTGTATACCGGTCGCCGGAACAGACTCGGTATACATCTTCTCTTTCCCCACAAGAAGAAGGGTGTCACACACTTTGCTTTTTGCAAGCGGGTGATTAAAAACATACTACCATCACTTCTGTTACGCTTCAATACAAAACAGTGAATCTTTCGTCATTTTCAGCAATTTGCATAGATAAAAACAGGCTATCAGCTATTTCAGCATAACTCATAGTAGAAATCTATACAATTTGCTCTTCATTCATCCCTGTGCGGTTTGAAGCAAACCGCACAGGGATTCCCCTTATAGGTAAAACATTTGCTTTTGGAGGAAGATCATGGACTACCAGTATGCTCTCAATACAATGATGAAGAGAGAACAATTGGAGATTTCGGACGTGGCCGCGAACACCGGCTGGAGTATCAAGTATGCTCAGGAGATAGCAGCCAACAGAAGATGGCACCCTTACTTTGATTCAGTCCTCAAGCTCTGCTATCGCCTGAGGTTCAACGTTTTCACCTTTTTCGAGTTCGCAGAAGCCGGTGTTCGCGGCCAACACCCAACACCCAACACCCAAGATTCAAGATTAAGATTAGGATCCAGATTCCAGGATTCAATAGTATCGAGTCAGTATCAAGGCTGTGAATCGTTTGTTGAGAATCTTGAAGTGCAGAGATCCCTTATTCTCTTGATGGAACCTCTTCATGTGGCTCAAGCCTTTCGCTCGTGGAGAATCGAACGAGGCTTGAGCCAGAAGGAGCTGGGGATATTGACCTCGTTTTCTGTTCAGACCATCAGCTTACGGGAGAGCTCGCGTTATGCGAGCTTCCCCTCGATGGCGAGTGTTGAGTATTACTGTAGTGCCTTTGAGATTAGTCTGTGCTCGTTTCTTCGATCGGTCTTTCTCGCTGTCACCTCATTACCTTCCCATTACTGGTGAACTCAGGGACCATGTGATGAAGTGTAGCAAGCATCTCCTTGGGGTCGTTGCTGTGCTCGAAGACGGGAAGGTATGTGGTGACGAACTCCTCTTCACTTATGGAGTAGCCGTTGACCTTGGCCTTGAAGACAAGCTTGTCTTGTGTGGGGATGGTGGTGTCACTGTCGGCGAGCAGCTCCTCGTAGAGCTTCTCTCCGGGCCTCAGTCCGGTGACGATCACCTGGCTGCGGCCGTCCCCGTAGTACTTGACCAATTTTTGGGCAAAGTCGTAGATCTTCACCGGACGGCCCATATCAAGGACCATCACCTCCCCACCCTTGGCCATGGCCGCGGCCTTGAAGACGAGGCCTACGGCCTCGGGGATGGCCATGAAGTAGCGGATGATATCCTTGTGGGTCACTGTTATCGGGACCCCGGCCTTTATCTGGTCGTTGAAGAGGGGAAGCATGCTTCCCCGGCTACCGAGGACATTGCCGAAGCGCACGGCAATGATCTCGGTCTCAGGCGTGGTGAGCGCACTGGCCAAAAGCTCGACCACACGCTTGGTCGCCCCCATGACGTTGGTGGGGTTGACCGCCTTGTCGGTCGAGATGACGACCACCTTCTTAACATTGTGCTCCTTCGCACTCCTTAACAGTGCGTAGGAGCCGAGGATGTTGTTCGTGATCGCCTCTTCAGGGTAGAGCTCCTGAAGCGGTACGTGCTTGTAGGCGGCGGCATGGAAGATGAGGTCGGGCTTGTAGGTCTCCATGATACGGTCGAGCTTCGCCTTGTTCTTCACATCGCAGACCACCGGCATGATGAGGTCGCTCCACTCCCGCTGGAAGTTGTGCAGGGCGAGGGAGAGGTCGTGCAGCTCCGTCTCATCGATGTCGACGAGGATGAGCTGGGTGGGCCCATAGGTGAGCAGCTGGCGGCAGATCTCGCTGCCGATGGAGCCCCCGGCCCCGGTGACGAGGATGCGCTTGCCCTGCACCATCGCCTCGATCGGCTCGCGGTCGATCGTGATCAAGGGCCGGCCTAGGAGGTCGGCGTGGTCGAGGTTGCGCACATCCAGCTCCTTCGAGCCCTGCTGGATCTCGAAGAGCGAGGGGATGACCTTCACCTCGGCCCCCACCTCCTTGGCGGCATCGACGGCGGCGAGCATCCGCTCCTGCTCGATCTCCGTGATGGCGATGATCAAAACCTTCGCATTCTTGTCAGTGAGGATCTGGGCAAGCTCCTTGACGGTGCCGTAGACACGGGTGCCGAGCACATAGCTGCCCCTGAGGTTCGCATCGTCATCGGCGAAGCCTACGATGCGGTAGGGAAGCTTGCCCCGCTGGTACTGGCGCACCAGCGTGCTTCCCAGCTCCCCCGCCCCGTAGACGACAGCGCGGGGGAGGTTGGTGGCATCCTGGCGGTTGCGGTATGAGAGCAGCATCCGGTAGCTGATGCGCGAGAAGAGAATCATCATGAAGCCGAAGGCGTCGGTGACAACCAGATAGGGGATCCAGGGCGAGCGAAAGCCGAGGTAGGAGCCGAGGACGAGGGCGGAGAGGAAGAAGACCGGGACAAAGCCGGCAAGCACCCGGCTGAGCAGGTCGAGCGAGCTCTCGCTGATGCGGATGCGGTAGAAGCGCACCACGATGAGGATGACGATGATGGCGATGATGTTCAGCCGGGCGATGGTAGGGTAGAGGGCGGGCACATGGAGGGCGAAGACCGCCCAGGCACCGATAGCGCTGGCAAGGAGCAACAGGATGACATCGAGGATGATGAGCACTAGGCGCTTGAACAACTGGAACCTCAACACTTCACTCATCAACAGATCCTCACTGACATCATTTCATACCGGTCAATAGAAGCAAAACAACGGTGTATCGGTAGCGGGTACTATACCATGACTGCACTTTGATAACAACCGAATAGGGAGAAGGTTAAGCATCTTCGCCGATACCCCGGTCGCTTTCGATGAACTCGATCGGCATCGAGACGCGACGTACCACCTCATGGAACTCAAACTCAACCGTGGCCCGGCTGTGCCGATAGTCGACACCGACGATGGTGCCGAAGAAGTTCATCATCGGCCCCTCGATGATCTTGATCGGCTCCCCCTTCTTGAGGATCGCCTTGCTCGGCTTGATGGTCCCCTTGTTGTGTGTGATCCAGGAGGCGTAGGTACGGTCGACTCCTCTCAGTGTGATACTCTTGTCGACGTAGCGCAAAAAGCCATAGCAGCCGGCAACGGAGCGGACATCCTGGATGAAGAGGCTCAGATCCTCTTCGCTTGAGGCGAGGAGGTAGCCCGGGAGGATCGGGCGATTGTTCATGATCTTCTTCCCTCTCCTACGATCGATCATCTCGCGCATCGGGATGAAGATCATCACATCACACTCCTCGCCCATCTCGCGGCTGAAGAGACGCAAGAGATGCTCTCTTGTCTTCTCCTCTTTTCCGCTTCGGCAGGCGATGAAGTAGTAGTTCATAGTCGCTCATGGTAGAACAAATCGTTCTCTTTGTCATCCAATGGAAACCGGTTGTACCAACGGGTTTCCATCCGTTTCCCTCCCCTCCCAACAGCGTCTGTCATCCTCTGCCCGGAGGGCGGTCATAGGATACACCAAGAGTGATGCGCCATAAAGAGTAGCTCGGAGACGGGCTAGAAGCAGAGTGGCAGCGTATGATACACTTCGTGTATGCCAAAACCTGATGTCAAGAGTTCGAGGGAAACGGATTTGAGCATCTATTTGGAGTCGACGCCACTGCTCGACTTCGATAGTGCATCCATCATCGCCCTCTTTGAAGAGCGAAAATGGAGAGAGCAACCCCTCTCTGCCCGCATCGAGGCGATCTACACGATGGTTCGTGATGAGGTTGCCTATGGCTACACACAACACTTCGAGATCCCGGCTTCTGAGGTCCTGGCCCTGGGGATGGGAAACTGCCTGACCAAGACTACTCTCCTCATGGCGCTTTTGCGCCATGCAGGAGTGCCGTGCCGCCTTGAAGCTGCCATGGTGGGACGGGTGCTCCACCGGGGCCTGCTGAAGGGTGTGATCCTCCACCTCTCCCCATCAACGCTCTTTCATAGCTGGGTGAGGATCTACTACCATAAGAAGTGGATCGTCCTCGGTGGCCACATCGTCGACCAACCATATGTAAAGAAGCTGCAGGCACGCTACCCCGACTACATGGGCAGCTTCTACGGCTACGGCATCGCCACCCTCAACTTCCGCAACCCTCCCATCGTGTGGGATGGGGAGGAGACCGCTATCCAAGCCAAGGCCATACGGGGAGAGCTTGGGATCTACTCCAGCCCCGACTCGTTCTTCTCTGCCCATCCTGAGGCAGAGAGAAGAACGAGGACGCTGGCCTATAGGCTGGTCCTCAGGCCGTGCCTCAATAGGAGCATCAGGAGACTGCGGGACAACTGAATCAAGTACGGAATACAGCAGCTAATCTACCAGAACCCTTACGCGTTGAGTTTGCTGAATCGGTCTTCACAGGATGGTTTGTTTTACCTCTTCACGTCGGACATGGCCCATATATGAGTTTCAGTTACCATTCTTCCCACAGTTCTGCTATCGTAATAGGGTGAATAGCGTATCAGTCAAATGACTGTTCTTAGTTTTTGCGTTTCTCCGCCTAGGTAAAACCATGTACTCACCATACTCAATGGTCGCTGCGATCAATTCCTCAGCATAAGAGGTGAGAGCACATAGATACCATCATCGCGAACATACGATGCACGGCTCATCCCGCATATGATGGCAAGAAAGGCTGGCTTGTTGTGTTGGCCGATCCGCCTTGTGATGCGTTTTAGATTCAGGGCTGCGTTCTCAACTTCATGAAAACCGACCTTGATCTCAAAAGCAGCCCAACGTCCGTCGTCACTCTCTATGATTGCATCGATTTCATTATTCTCATAGTCCTGGTAGTGGGAAATCGAATAGCCTGATGCATCTGCATAGATTCTAAGGTCGCGAATGCAGAGAGACTCGAAGAGAAAACCAAAGGTTTGAAGATCATGTATGAGCGAGTCTGCATTGGCACCCAAAAGTGCAGCAGCAAGGCTGGGATCGACAAAATGACGCTTCTCCATCTGCTTGACTCGAACGGGAGAGCGGAGGTTGGTGCTGAATGGAGGTTGGTTTTCGATCAGATAGAGGCGGGAGAGGACATCAAGATATGCAGCGATGGTCTGAGTATCCAGGGTTGTTCCATCATGCTCGGTGATATCGCGTGCCAAAGTGCGTACAGAGGCGGTGGTGCTGACATTTCTGGCCAGGGAGCGGAGGAGGAGTCGCATCTTTGCCGGACTTCGTTTCACATCGTCAACACGCCCAAGATCGTTGTTGAGGATCGTCTCGATATATTGTGATGCAATATCGCTTGCCTCCTTTGCAGAGAAACCGAGCGAGCCTGGCCATCCTCCCTGAAGGACAAGATCGACGAGGGTTCTCACGCTGACCTCATCGCCTACGAGGGCTGTGAACTCCTGCATAAACAGGCCCTTCAATGAGACGGCTCCTGATGACACGCCCATCTCAAAGAGTGACATTGGTCGCATCCGAATCTGTGCTATGCGCCCCACACCACTGTGAAGCACCCCTTTATGGGGTGGTGTCGAACTACCAGTGAGGAGGAACTGCCCCTTCTGTGTGCTTTGGTCAACGGCATGACGTACAGCATCCCAGAGGCGCGGTACTTCCTGCCACTCATCGATGAGCCGTGGCCGCTCACCGGCCAATACGAGCTGGGGGTCTGTTTCAGCGAGAACTTTATTCTGGAAATTGCCGGCATCGGAACCGATATATATCACACTCTGTGCGTGGTGGAGCGCACTCCATGTTTTGCCACACCATTTCGGCCCTTCGATACTGACGGCACCAAAGAGTCTGAGGTAATACTGAATCCGGGCGTCGACGAGCCTGCTTTTGTACAAATCATTATCCACACCATGCCCCCCAATGCCAGTATACACAATTCCATCATATTAGACAATTCTATCCCATCATATTTATGTATATTATCCCATCATATTAGATGTTTTTATTCCATCATATTTTGCACGCGAGAGTTCATCAAAGGAGATTACTTCAACGAAGGAGAAATCAAGAGAATACCTCCAAGACGTTGGACTCTATACCAAGAAGGGAACCCTTGAGAAAGAGTACAAATCTTCATGTACAGTAAAAAAAGACAACCTGATTATCGGCTTCCATGGGTGTAAGAGATCAATATGTGAGTACGTGCGTACCCAAAAAATCGAGAGTACTCCCGGTCAAACGATTATGATTGGTTGGGGTCTCTCCTCTATATGATTCCCATTGTGTGCATCAGTGGCAGTTGAAGGTGTCCAATGAGAACACCGCCATCCAACCTGATGGTTTTCATACGTATGGAGGGGGCCCCTACTCCTTATCAACCACTGTCGGGATGAAGCGCTCGATGAAGGAGTTGCGCTTCGATCGGCGCGTGAGGTAGAAGTAGCCGAGGACAGAGAAGATCAAAGCGCCGATGAAGTTGACGAAGAGGTCCTTCATCGTGTCGATGAGCCCGATGTCCAGGTAGCCGCTCAGGCCCAGGTCCTGGCCGTTGACCGTCACCTCGGTGATATTGTTGATAGTGACCACCTTCTGTGAGTTTGTCGGATCGAGGCTCACACTGCGTATGGTGTGGATGATCGTGTCCTTCTGCATGTCCTTGCCAAAGAACCAATCCATGCCAAACTCGAAGAACTCCCAGATGACCCCGATGGTCATCGAGAAGCAGAAGGCAACGATGACGACGAAGAGCGGGGAGAGGCGGAAGGTGAAGCGCTCGCTGCGGTTGAGGATGTCGACCATCGAGAAACCGATGGCGGCAGCGAGGAAGCCGTTTGCCGTATGGAGTGCTGTATCCCAGAAGGGATAGGTGATGTAGTAGGAGCGGATCTCGCCGAGGATCATGGAGGCGAAGATGAAGAAGAGGACGATGTTCTCCAGCGTATCGGGGATGTCGATACGGGTATTCTTCTCGATGAGGGAGGGGATGGCAAAGAGGACCAGGGTGAGGATGCACAGGAAGGCGTTCTGGTAGTTGCCGATGAAGATCTCTACCGCCATGATCAGGAGGACGATGGTGCGCAGCGCGTAGTAGACGAAGGCCGCGCTATCGCGCGCAGCGAGGATCTCTTTCAGTTTCTTCTTGGGGGGACGTTTGAACCGTTTCATGAGCCTATAGTGGTGGGTGTTCTGCCCAAGGTCAAGTAATACTGACAGATAGGAGCGACTTTGCACAAATATACGTTGCGCCATCGGCAAAGCTGGTCTATCATACGAAGTGAGGGCAGGACGCAGTGTCACGCTTCCTGCTACCTGGACTGAAAATCCGGTTGGTGTGTTGGTAACTCACATGACAAGAGAGGGGGGACTGCAAATCCCCCCTTTATTGTGTCTCTGCCATGCTGAGGAATGAAAATACGCCATCCTGCCGAATTCCTTTGAAAGGATGCACCAAGGGTGTTTCGAGCCTTGGGGCAGCGGACAGTCGAATCACGCCATATCACTCGCTTCGCTCTTGGAAGATAGCGCCTCGTTGTTGCGGTCAATGCCAACCCCCGTATGGCAGAGGTGATCGCATTGGGAGAGTTTTCATCCATCGAGGAGTGCTTAGAGGCGCAGGACGGTCGTCTCAAAACGCTTGGGAAGAATACCATACGTCTTGGTAGCATGCTGCGTGCCTACTTGCAGCTGCTGGGGACCCATGCATCGATGGCAGCATTACGGCGGGCGATGGGAAATGCAATTGACCGACCCGGTCATTGCCTGTTCAGTGCTCGCCCTCTCTGCAAAAGATCTCCTCGAGGACCTGGCGACGATGGATCGGCTCTTCACCACCCTCTGTATCCATGACCTTGGCCGCTTGGCGCAACGCTTCGTTCCTATCGCGACAAGGAGCGGCCTGACCTGCGATTGTGTCATCACAGATCAGGGGGACGCATGGCTCTGGTGGCATCGGCATTGGGTGGGAGCTTGATCGAAAGAGCGACGGCAAGGCTGATCAAGCTTGCCAACAAGCTTGACCAGTCGTTCTTACCAGACCCTGCCATGCTCATCGTCTTGACAGCAGAGCGGTATGCCTACACCCGACCGGATGGAGTGCATGTGGTGCCACTTGCCTGCCTTGGGTGGTAGCAGGAAGAGGGATGTGAAGATACTCTTACTTAACACTTGATAAGTATTCTGGAGTGGTCTACCATACAGCCATGGTTCAGTGAGGCACAAGGGCGAACGCATGGTATGGGAAGATAGGGAGGCTACGGTATCAGATGAAGAAAGTTCAGGACACGAGTGCATCTTCCAATGACACCCCGTTCGATGAGCGGGTCTGCATGAATGGTGCCATCGAGGATATGAGGGCAGGCCTCATCAGCGAGTATCTCTATAGAGTCGGCATCGATCTTTATAAAGAGTCGCTGAGGAGGCCGGTCGTTGATCTTGCCGCTGATCTGCGTATGGTAGGCGGACCGAGTGAGCTCTGCAAGCCGCTGAACGTAGGTCTTCTGTTCTTCTCTGAGCGGCCCGATGAGTACTTCCCCTCCGCACGTATCGAGGTTGTCGACAGACCCGACCCATCAGGGATCGGGATGACAGAGAAAGTCTTTGTCGGTCCCCTTGACCGACAACTGCGCGATGCCATTGCCTATATCCGCAACTATGTCGTCAAGGAGAGGGTGAGCAAGGTCAGTGACAGAGCTGAAGCCATACGGGTTTTCAACTTTCCTCCCGTAGCAATTGAAGAGGCGATTTCCAATGCCGTCTACCATAGATCCTATCAAATAGGCGAGCCGATCACCGTCACGGTCACGCCGGAAACACTACAGATCACCAGCCTGCCAGGTCCCGGTCGTACCATCACCGATGAGGATATCGCTCAGCGGAAGATGGTGTCGAAGGGATGTCGTAACACACGAATCGGAGAGCTGCTCAAGGAGTTGAAACTCACCCGGGGGAGGAATACCGGGATCCCGGCAATGCTGCGTGCCATGGAGCATAATGGCAGCGCAATGCCGACTTTCGAGACCGATGGGGAGCGCACCTATCTCACTGTCACGCTCCCGATTCACCCCATGTTCTTGAACAGATCGGTGCCTGCTGAGGAATTCCCATCCTGGGCATAGTACTGACAGGTGTAATTGAATTGGAAGCGTGTGTTGAGAGGAATCTGTGCCCAATGGACACAGAGATTCTCAGGAGGAAATGGTATGGCTCGTGCTGATTTATTATGTGATCTTATACAGAGTGGCCTAGCAGGTGAGTCGAACACCTTCAGGAGAGCTGCAGAAGCAATCTGTGTTGAAGAACGAGCGAAGAGTCACGAAACCTTAGCTCGGAAAATTGAGGATCTATTGAATATGCCTGATGTGAAACCTGTTCGTAAAGAGCTAACGTTTAAATCCATCACCCATGACCATCGGAGTGATTTGGGGGTAATCCATCGGAGGGATTACTCCCACTCTCAATTATAACAATATCAGTCTCATAGGTTTTATCAGTTACATCTGATAAAACATCTCATTCTGTTGAATTCATCGTGTATGGTTGTGTTATTTACAATCTATGGAGAGCGTACAATATTCTAGAATTCGCTAGTGTATTATCATAATATCTAGTTTTTTTGATAGTGTATTAGCAATATATTGACTTTTTGAGGAAATAGGCTAATCTATCCCTATGACGTACATACCACGCATGCTCGATACCCTCATCACAGAACGCCTCAACCGAGGCATGGCCATCCTGGTCCTTGGTGCCCGGAGGACCGGCAAGACCACGCTCCTTCAGCACCTGATCGACACGATGACCCTCGATGTCGCCTACTTGAACGGCGACAATGACTTTGATGTTGCACTCTTTGAAAGAGTTACCCCGAGTATCTGGAACCAGGTGCTGGGCAACAAACGGGCTGTCTTCATTGATGAGGCACAGCGCATCCCCAATATTGGAAGAGCGGTAAAGCTCCTCATCGACCACCGTCACGATGTGCAGGTCTTCATCAGTGGGTCAAGCTCCTTTCAAGTCATGAACCTCACTGAGGAGCCCCTTACCGGCAGGAAGTATGAGTATACACTCCATCCGTTCTCATTTTCGGAGCTGAGCGCATACCACGGTGTGCTGGAAGAGCAGCGCCGTCTCGAAGAGCGTCTGCTCTTTGGTTCCTACCCCCAAGTCGTCATCGAAGGAGAATACGCCCAAGAGCACCTTATGCTGCTCAGTGAGAGTTATCTCTATCGGGATCTATTCGCCTATGACGGGCTTCGCAAGCCTAAGGTGCTGGAGAACCTCTTGAAGGCCTTGGCGTACCAGCTGGGAAGCGAGGTCTCGCCATCCGAGCTGGGATCGCTCTTGGGCGTACATCGAGCAACCGTGGAGAGCTACCTCTCGCTGCTGGAGCAGGCCCACATCATCTTTCGACTCCCCTCATACTCGACGAATCTTCGCAATGAGATCAAGAAATCCAGCAAGTATTACTTTTGGGACACCGGGGTACGCAATGCCATCATCGGTCGCTTTGATCCAATCGCCGCCCGCGATGATGTCGGCCCCCTGTGGGAAAACTACCTGGTCAGCGAACGGCGCAAGCTCCTCTCCTATCATCGGTCGGGCCAACAGTTCTTCTGGCGCACCACGGACGGGATGGAGGTCGACTACATCGAACAGACCGGGGCTACCATCAAGGCGTTTGAATTCAAGTACAGCGAGACGAAGAAGAGTCGCGTCACCCGCGCATTCACCAACCGGTACCCGGAGGTGGAGGTCAAGACCATCAATCGGGTCAACTATCCTGAGTTCCTGCTCTCGGTCTAGAGTGATGGCGAGCTCTTCAAAAAGAGGAGCTCGGAGTATCTTCTGTTCGCGTGTTGTGATAATTATTCGTGCAAAATATTGCATTTCCCGTACAATCATTGTATATTTCATATATAATCTAAGACAGGAGACGCATATATGCCCAACAAGACCTCCAATATCAGTATTCGAATGGACGCCGACTTGAAGGCGGCTGCCGATGCATTGTTCGGTGAATTGGGGATGAACCTCTCCACG
>CALFMX010000086.1 GCA_937902565.1 uncultured Spirochaetales bacterium | reverse complement strand
GTCACTGCTCGCTTTGATGAGATGACTCTGCTTGCCATAGAGGATGAGGCGGTCAAGTTCAGTGAGGACTTCTTCGTCAGCGGTGGCGGTGAAGAGGAGGAGCTGGCGGATGGGAAGGTAGCGGAGGAAGGGGCCGAGTTCTGCGAGGCTTGGCCTGAAGCCCTTGCCCCACTTGACGATGGTATGGGCCTCGTCAAGGACCAGCAGGCTGATGGTATGGCGGGCCAGCTGTGAGAGGATCTGTGGCTGGGAGAGCGTCTCGGCGTTGGTGATGACCACCTTCACCCCAGCCTCGAGCTTGGAGAAGATGTGCTGCCGGGTCTTGGGGGACTGCCCTCCCTGGAGCTGGACACACGGGATATCTGCGCGTTCGAAGCGCCGGCGTTGGTCGTTCATCAGGGAGAGGAGGGGGTAGACGATGACCACCAACCCCTGCACGAGCAGGGCGGGGAGCATGAAGCAGAGGCTCTTGCCGCTGCCGGTTGGGAGGATGACCACCGTTGGGCGATGGTGGCTCGAAGGGCGGTCATCATCGATGATGCCCCTGATGACGAGCTCCTGGAAGGGCCTGAGGTAGGGGATGTTGAAACGCTCGTGGGCAAGAGTATGGATGTCCATACCCAGAAAGGGGAATCTGCTCTCTCATCGCTTCAGCTATACCGAAATCGGTATGGTGTACTCGCCGTCTATACCGTCAACCCCTTGGCTAGCTTCTCTGCAAGCTTCTCCATCTTGATAGTCTCACGCTTGAAGAGCGTCTCGCTCTTGATCATCGCCTCGATGGTCGGGGAGGGGTAGATCTCGCTGCTGTAGCGCTCCGGCACCTCCTCGTGGTCTGCCAGGACCTTGAGGGCGCTGTAGATGGCGCAGGTGAGGCGGCTGTTGCCTCCGAGGCGGGCGATGGCATCGAGGCCCTCCTCCACGGCGAGCGGGGAGAGCAGGGTGTGGAAGGCGAGGGTGATGGTGGGGATAATCTGGTACCGCTCCTTGAAGGTGTAGGGATTGAGCGTCTTTTGGTTGACCGCGGTGCGCAGCGCCACCTCAAGCTTGGCATCCCAGCCCCGTTTGCCCACCTCACGGATGAGCAGCGAGCAGAGCTCCTGAGCGCTCTCCGCCTCTTCATTGACCAGGAGGGCGAAGGTGCGGGAGAGGAGCAGGGCTGCATCGATGGCAAGCGGCGCGGTGTGGGTGAGCCGGGTCTCCGCCTTCACGACCGCTTCCCACTTCGTATAGGGGAAGCGAGCGTCGAGGAGTGCCATGATGGGGGCCCGGGTCAGGCAGGCGGCGTTATCCCCCTTCTGGGGGAAGGGGAAGGCGCCGCTCTCCTTGTCATAGGCGCGGTACTTGCTGGCAAGGTGGTCGTTGTCGACCTGCTCCAAGGCCATGACCGAGAGGCCGCAGAGGATTGTGGTATCGCTTGCCGGTCCACTCTGGCCACTGAGGCTTTGGGCCTCCTCGAGGGTATATACCTCGGTGATCGGGCCATCGATGAGCGAAGCGACCTCGCTCTCCTCCATGCCATCGGTCTGGCCGCCAAAGCCGTCGCCGACGAACCAACCCATCAAAAGCAGTTCAGCTCTGTCCATGGTCTATCCTTTGAGAGCGGTGAGCTCTGCTTCCACGAGTTTCAAATCTGCGGGAATGTTGATCATCTGGGGGCAGAGGGGGAGGCAGGCCCCGCACTCGGTGCAGGAGGGCGGACGCTTCTCCTCTTCTGCCGGGTTCTCCCATGCCCGCTTGACCACCTGATAGCTCTCGAACATCCTCGCCTTGTTCCAGAGGGCGAAGTTTCCCGGGATATCGACCCCGAAGGGGCAGGGCATGCAGTAGGAGCAGCCGGTGCAGCTATTGCCGATACGCCCCCTCATCGTCTCCCCGATCGCCTCGATGGCGCTCTTTTCCAAAGCGCTCAGCGGCGTGGGGGCCGAGAGGGTGGCCACGTTCTCCCGTACCTGGTCGATGGTGGACATGCCGCTGAGGATGACCTTGACGTTGGGGTGGTCGGCCACCCAGCGCAGGGCGTAGGAGGCGGGGGTGGCGGCGCTGTCGAGGTCCGTGATCCTTTTCGACAGCTCGTCGCCGAGGTTGGCCAGCGAGCCCCCCTTGATGGGCTCCATGACGATGACGGGGATGCCGAGGGCTGTTGCCAGCTCATAGCCGGCCGTGCCGGCTTGCTCCTCGGTGTCGAGGAAGTTGTACTGGATCTGGCAGAAGTCCCAGGTGCGGTAGCGCAGGATGTATTCAAACTCCTCGTAGATCTGGTGGAAGGAGAAGCCGAGGTGGACGATTCGCCCCCTTTCTTGCTCCTCGAGAAGGTAGTCGAGGACCCCCAGGTCCACCATCTTGGTGAAGGCGGTCTTGCCGATCGAATGGATCAGGTAGTAGTCGAAGAATTCGACATTGAGGCGTTCCAGCTGGTCGGCAAAGATCCGCTTGGCATCCTCAAGGCTCTCCACCTGCCAGTGCGGCAGCTTCGTGGCAAGCTGGTAGGAGGAGCGGGGGTAGCGTGTGAGGAAGGAGCCCAGGTAGGGTTCACCCTCCCCATGGTGGTAGGTGTAGGCGGTGTCAAAGTAGGTGACCCCGCTCTCGTAGGCGAGGGTGAGCATTGCATCGGATTGCTCTCTGTCGATCGTCCCATCACTGCTGAGCGGCAGGCGCATCACGCCAAAGCCGAGCAGGGCGGGGTAAACCTTCCATTTCGGTGTTGTTCTTCGTTCCATCATAGGAATTTGTACCATATTGGCGCACTCGGTAAAAGGGGGGAGTTCTATTTTCTCTGGGTGATCGGGCCGGGTCCAAAGCCAGGTCATGCCCTGCTAAGAGGGATGGCGTGCTGCATGGGTTGTGCAATGATCGCCTAGAAGCCGCTCGTCCACTCCGCTTCCATGCTCTCGCTTGTCTCTTGCAGGGCGGCGGAGACCGCGCCCTGGATCCGGGCGAGGCGCTCCTTGCGCCCGCTGCCTTCGCTGACCAGGTCGTTGAGGCGAAGCGGTGTGCCGATATAGAGCCCACCCACCTTGCCCTTGGGCGAATAGCGGCTGTTGATCGTCCCGCCGTTGAGGCGGTTGATGACATCGAGGAGGGTGAGGCTCACCTCCGCCATGCGCGAGGGGGTGGGGGTGTCCCCGAGGTAGGCGGGGTCAAGGTACTCAAGGACATCGACGGTCTGGTTGATCCTCAAATAGAGGTGTGCCCGCTCTTTCAGCTGGGCAAGCTTCGCCTGGTTGAAGAGGGTCATCCCCGTCTCATCGTGGTTGAAGAGGGTGTCCTCCCCCTTGAAGCGGAGGCGGAAGAGGCGGTCGATGACCGATCCCGACCCCCTGGAGAGGAGGGCGAGGTCCTCGCCCTTGTCCAACAGGAGAGAGCAGAGCTGGTCCCGCCGTTCTGAAAAGCTCCCCTCGAGCTCCGCCTCGATGTCCCAATAGGAGGCGACGAGGGCAAGCGTCTCCTCACAAGCGGTCACCAGTGCGGCTGCCACGCTCTCCTGCGTAAGCTGTATCCCGCTCTCCGCTTGCCAGCGGGCCAGGATCTCCTGTGCAAATGATACCATGTCATCGGCGTACCGGTAGGCGATGGAGACGGGGAGGATGGTGACACTGCTCCCCTCCTCAGCTGCCCAGAGGGCGAGGGTGGCAACGCCCGCCTCGATGGGTGCGGTGTGGTGGGCGTGGTAGGTCACCTGCCCCTCGGGGGCGAGGGCGAGCGGAAAACGCCCGCGCTTTGCCTCGAGGCGCAGATGCTCCATCCCTTCACGGTTGCTCGCCCGGTTCTGTACGGCGATGAAGCCGAGGCGGGGGAAGATGAACTTGGTGATCGAGCCGGCCCAGTTGAGGACGTCACGGCCGTAGAGGAAGGAGAGGTGGCTCTCCTTGAGGCCCATGAGGACCAGGGGGGCATCTTCGACCGCGGTATGGCGAAAGGCGATGATGAGGCGCTGCTTTCCGGCCTTGAAGGCGGCAAGCTCCGCCTTGAGGGTCGGTTCGTTGAAGATCCTGATCGCTTTGACGCCGAGGGCCAGGCGCATGTAGAGCGGCCCGGCAAGGCGGACAAACCAGTAGACCGGACGCGTGAAGCGGGGGGTAGGAAACGCCGACTCCTTCATCTCACGCCTCGCCGATCATTGCCTCGTAGAAGGCGCGGTCGATGGGGTAGTGCTTGATGACCCAGAGGCCGGCGATATACCACAGGACCGGCAGCGGTCCGCACAGCAGGATGATACCCACCCTCGAGGTGGGGGTGATAGCGGTGCTGCTGTACCCGACCAGGGCGAGGATCCAGCCGTTGAGGGCGAGGGCGAGGGCCTGCCCAAGCTTGCTGGTGAAGGTCCAGAGGCTCGAATAGACCCCTTCACGCCGCCCCTTCGCCTTGGTTTGGGCATCCCATTCGACGATGTCCGGCAGGATGGCGTGGGGCATGACGTAGTGGGTGGAGAGCCCGATGCCGCAGAAGGCCATTACGATGACGCCGAAGGTGGCTCCGAGGGTCGGGCCGAGGAGGCTGAAGGCCAGCACGCCGACACCCATGATTGTCATGCCGATCATGTAGCTCTGCTTCTTGCCGATTTTGTCGGAGATCTTCACCCAGATGGGGATGCAGGCGAGGCTGAAGAAGAGGAGGGCGACCAGGGCGATCTGGAAGAGCCCCTCGTTGCCGAAGATGTAGGCAAAGTAGTAGACGAGCGCCCCTTGCACCATCGAGGTGCCGGTGATGAAGAAGGTCCACGGCAGGAGGGCGGTGAGGAAGGTCTTCTCCTTAAGGACTTCGGCGAAGGTGCGGACAAAGCCATCATCGAGGCTGACAGTGACCTCCTTGGGCTCCTTGATCGCCCAGATGGTGGCCATGGCACTGAAGAGCATTACTGCCCCCATGAAGGTGCCCATCAGGGGCCAGCCGATGGCGTTGACGATCGGCATGACGAGGGCGGCGCCGAAGAAGGTGCCGATGACGGCGAAGCTCATCCGCCACCCGGTGAGGATCGTCCGCTCATGGTAGTCCTGCGTCAACTCGGGCAGGAGCGCGGCATAGGGGATGTTCACCAGGGTGTAGGCGGTGTTGAGCAGGCAGTAGACGAAGGTGAAGTAGATGAAGAGCTTCATCTGGCTTGAGAGGGCCACCGGCGTGAAGATCATGATCATCGAGAAGAAGGAGGCGATTGCACCGACGAACATGTAGGGGCGCCGCCGCCCCCACCGCGTCCGGGTTCGGTCGCTGTAGTAACCGGTGATGGGATCGGTTATCGCATCCCACACCTTGCCGATCATCAGGGCGGTTCCCGCCAGTGCAGGCACCAGCCCCACTACATCGGTGAAGAAGTAGAGCAGGTAGAAGCCCATGATGGTGAAGAAGAGGTTGCCACCCAGATCCCCGATCCCGAAGCCCAGCTTGGTGCGTAGCGTCAATTTGCTCATAGAGTTCCCTCGATAGGCAGAGTGTACTGTACCGTTGCCACGGTAACAACAAAAATCGATAGGCATGTGGGCGCGCGGTGGGCCCTCTATGGCAACGATGTCATGTCCTGTCCAAAGAGCCTCATTCTGTTGTATAGTGCAACACATAACATCATATTTTAGGGAGAATGTATGAGAAAGACGGTAAAAAACGGCTGTATGGTAGTGGTTATTGTTGCAATTGCAACAGTAATGATTGGTTGTGCAACACTTGGAGAGCAACACGCACAGTCAGTGGACACTCCGATTGGAGTAATTTCGGCGATGAGGAGTGAGCTCACGCTCCTGGTAGAGAGCGCCGAGATCGATCACACGGACGTACATGGGGGAATCGAGTACCATGTTGGTACGTTGGGAGGTAAACCGGTGGTGCTCGTCCAGGCCGGCGTGGGCAAGATTCTCGCCGCTGCAGGCGCTGCTACCCTGATCAACGAGTATGGTGTCGATGCGATCATTTTCACGGGAATCGCGGGGGGCGTAGCCGATGAGACAAAGGTCCTCGATGTCGTTGTATCGACTGACCTCGTCGTCCACGATTATGGCAGGATTACCAACGATGGCTTCGTCTGGGGTCCCAACAGTGGCACGGTCGAGGGTAGGATTCCTGCGACCGAGCATCTTGTCGACGCAGCCTACGATGCGGCGGTATCGGTTGTTGGTGGGACAAATGCCTTCAAGGGAACCATTGCCACCGGTGATCAGTTCGTTGCCAGCGAGTGGTATGTGGAGGAGCTGCAGGATCGTTTCAACGCCTATGCCACCGAGATGGAAGGGGCCGCTGTTGCACTGGTGGCCTACCAGTATGATGTTCCGTTTGTCGTCATCCGATGCATGAGTGACAAAGCCGATGGCTTGGCCCATGCGACGATGGATGCGTTCGGGCAGCGGGCCGCGGACAACTCGGCATCAATCGTCAGCGG
>CALFMX010000085.1 GCA_937902565.1 uncultured Spirochaetales bacterium | reverse complement strand
GCTGGAGCAGTGGCAGCATGGCAGCCGCGTGGCCATCGCCATCGACGCGCGCAGTGCCAAGGGCCTGTACCTGGTGCCTGCGCAACTCGACCGCCTGCGCGCCGCTGGCGCCCAGGTTCGGCTGATCTACATGGATGCACAGCGCGATACGCTGATGCGCCGCTTTTCCGAAACCCGCAGGCGCCATCCGCTGACCAACGAAAAACTGCAGCAAGGCCCGCGCGCGCTGGTGCAGATGATTGAAGAGGAACGTGCGCTTCTGTCCGATCTGCGCGAGCAGGCCCATGTGATCGACACCAGCAATATGCGCGGCTCCCAGCTGCAGGCGCATATCAAGGACTGGATCCAGGCGCCGCAGTCAAGCCTGACCCTGCTGTTCCAGTCCTTTGGCTTCAAGCACGGCATCCCCATCGACAGCGACTACATGTTCGATGTGCGCATGCTGCCCAACCCCTACTACGAGCCCGAGCTGCGCCCGCACACGGGATTGGAAGCGCCGGTCGCCAACTTTCTGGCTCAGCAGCCCAAGGTGCTGCAGATGCAAAACGACATCATCCAGTTTCTGGACAACTGGCTGCCCGAGCTGGTGAAGAACCACCGCAGCTACGCCACCGTGTCGGTGGGCTGCACCGGCGGCCAGCACCGCTCGGTCTACCTGGTCAATGCGCTGGCCCAGCACTTTGGAGACCGCTGGACCACCTTGCAGCGCCACCGCGAACTGGGTGCCAAGCACAGCGGATAAAGCCTTGGCTATTCGGTGCGCAAAGCGACGCTGAGCTGGTCCACCACGTTCGCCCAATCGGCATCGGCGGTGATGCTCTCCCGCAAAAAGCGCGCCTGTGCCGGTGACCAGAACGGAGCGTCTGCCATCAGCAAGGTGTCGGGCAGCGGGCGGTGCGTTTCGATGAACGCGCGAATCGATGCATCGTCATCGGGCAGGCCCAGTTGCTGGAACAGCGACGAGAAGGGGTGGACAGTGGGTTCCATGGCGCACTTTCAAAGCAAAAAGATGGCTGCAGTCTAATTGCCGGGCAAAGGCGCGCTTTGCAGGACAAGCACTGCAATCGACGCCAGTGCCTGCTGCCCCGGTCCGCCTCAGAACCCGCGCTGCAGCAGACTGCGAACCGGCGCAGGCAGGCCCACATCCGGCCACTGTGCAGGCAGCACCCACTGGCCCGATTGGGCCGGCACAAAATCGGCAGCAACGGGGACCCGCACTGGATGCAGATGCAGATCCTTGTGGGTGAGCACATGCAAAAATGCGGCGCCATGCACCGGCGCTGACGTGGCACCGTGCCGGGCCGCCTGCTGGAGCAGTGCCTCTTCGCTATCGCAGACCGGCATGCAGAACAGGCCGGCCCAGATGCCCGGTGCCGGGCGCTTTTCCAGCCAGATGGCGCCATCGGGCCGTTGCCAGCACAGCAGCCACCAACTGGCGGCGCTGCGCTTGAGTTTCTTGGTCTTGACGGGATAGCGCTCGGGCTGGCCCTGGCGGTGCGCCACGCAATCACCGTGCACCGGGCACAGCAGGCAACTGGGCTTTTTGGCGGTGCAGATCGTGGCACCCATGTCCATCATGCCCTGGGTGTAGCGTGGCATGTTGCGCGCCAGGTCGCTGGTGGGCAGCAGGTCTTCGGCCAGCGCCCAGAGCTTTTTCTCGGCGGCACTGCTGGCCAGGTCGTCCTCAAAGCCCAGCACGCGGGTGAGCACCCTTTTGACATTGGCATCCAGAATGGCAGCCCGCTGCGCAAAGCAGAACGAGGCGATCGCGCCTGCGGTCGAGCGGCCAATGCCGGGCAAGGACGAGAGCTCTTCCACCGTGTGCGGGAACGCACCGCCAAAGCGGTCCATCACCTCCTTGGCGCAGCGGTGCAGGTTGCGTGCGCGGCTGTAGTAGCCCAGGCCGCTCCACAGCGCCATGACTTCTTCATCGCTGGCCGCAGCCAGATCGGCCACCGTGGGGCAGCGCTGCAAGAACCGCTCGTAGTAGCCCAGCACGGTGCTGACCTGGGTTTGCTGCAGCATGATCTCGGACAGCCAGACGCGGTAGGCATCCTGGGTGTTCTGCCAAGGCAGGTGGTGTCTTCCGTGGACTGTCTGCCAGGCCACGATCTGTTCGGAAAATCGGCTCACAATCGCTGTTCTCGGGGGAGTTATAGATGGCTGCGGCCGCTCTGGGGCGGCCTGTCAACCCGGTGTTTATTTCTGGCAGCGCTTGCAGTAATAGGTGATGCGCTGCCCTTGTTTGATGACCTGCACCGGCTGGCCGCATTGCTGGCAGGGCTCTCCAGCACGGCCGTAGACGCTGGCCTGCGCCTGGAAGGCACCGGCATAGCCATTGACCTGGACAAAATCGCGCAAGGTACTGCCGCCCAGCTCAATCGCCTTGGCAAGCAGAGGCAACACTTCCGGATCAAGTGGATTCTTCCTGAAGTGCGAGACCGCCAGGTTTCTGAGCGCCTGTGCGCTGCCTCCAGCGTTCAACCAAGAGCGATGGGCCGCCTCGTACTCGCGCATCTGGCCGAAGTAGAGATTCCCCAACAACAGGGACGCCTGTTCATTATCGGGCATCTCCTGCAACGCATTGGAGAGTGCCACAAGCTCCCACCTTCTCGAAGGAAAGATATAGCGCTCCGATCCTGCACGGTACTCCCCGGTCGTCAGAAGGAGGAGATAGGAGATCATTGCATCATCCCTGTCTCCACCGTCGAGGACAGAGGTCGCATCGTCGATGAGCCCGGCATCGAGATAGTCCGAAGCGATGTCGATCAGAATTCCATTGTGGTCGGGCTGCTTCGCAACCGCAGGGGCCCCAAGGTCGAGCAGAGAGGCTTCGTGCAGCGCGTAGTAGTCGAGGGGATCCTCCTCGAGCAACCCGTTCACCACCGCAGCGGCCTCATCAGTCCTGCCCAGGCGTCGGAGCAAGCTCGCCCTCAGTTGCTGGGCTTTCTGATTATAACCACTCAGTCGTGCAGCACTATCGATTACAGAGAGGGCCTCATCGAATTCATTTCTCATCGCATAGATTTGAGCGAGCACCATTGAGCAGTAGTTGATACCGCTACGATTCCACAAACCCTTGTGCAACACCTCCACCGCCTCATCCAGTTTCCCCTGGTACTTCAAGGACAAGCCCAGGAAGTAGAAGCCAAGGGAGGATGGAGGATTGGGATTCAGGCGTTGCTGACGTGCCACAGCCTGTTCTGCCCAGCGCTGGGCTTCGGCGTACCGCAAGCGGGTCAAGGAGAACCAACTCAGGCCTATCAGGCTCCCGACGTGGCCGGGAGAGAGCTCAAGGGCTCGCTTCCAGTAGATGTCCGGATCCTTGATCGGATCTCGATATTGTGCGACATGCAACCCGGTCTGGAAGGCATCTTCCGCAACATGGATATCACAGGGCATCAGATAGTCGGTATTTGCATCAGGGACAATCGATTCGTGTCCCACAGGAAGCGGTACATAGGTGATAGTGGTGGAACTGCCATCAAGAATAGTGATCTCAGTGATGGCATCCAAGCCCGGGACATCGTAGAAGCCGGTCTGGGCGACCGGGAGCGTCAGATCAACACTATGGATGATCGTATCGCCATGCTTGACGATGAGTCGCTGGTCCTTCAACTCCTTGACCGCATAGAGTCCAATTCTCCGATCATCAAGCGAGAGGGCGACCACACCATTGGCTTGCTGTACCTCTCCGATATCCTTGTATGGATACCAGCTCTGTGAGAACTCCTTCACCTCAAACGGCTCGAGCCAGGTGAAGTCAGGCTGGTTGTCCGTATAGGATCCAGCCATCAATTCGGCATACTCACCATCACTGTCGGTGAGGGCGGACTCCCACGCCTTGCACAAGGAACGGTAGCCCCAGGTGAAGAGCTTTTTGCCCACTGAGGTGTGGTGGGACGCATAATGTATGACCCCGGCCTTCTTGCCCTCATCATAACCGCCGAAGAAATCCAAGCGGGAGTGCCCGCTGAAAAACGAGGTGGCCTGCTCAGTGTTGATATGAGGTCGAATATCCCTTCCTCCCCTATTATCCTGGACGTTGTAGAACTCATCCATGATAGGATACCCACCAACAGCTTTCTTGTAGTGGAAACTGACCGATTGCACATCGGGTGGGAAGAAAATCCGATACTGTTCATTCACGGGCACCGCTGCATTCTCCCACCAGAGGAACGAGTGGGGAAGATCGGTCCTGTTGAATACCCTTACTTTTGTCTCAAGGATGGCGGAGTCGGGGGTGAGATGGATACCGACCATCCCTTTCATGCGATCGAGCGGTTCATACTCCCCAAGCCATGCTGTGACCGAGCCATCTTCATGTCGCTCTATGCAGCTGTCGACAGGGAGAAACGTCGAGGGACGGTGGTGGATGGGCCAGTTGAACTCCACACCACCCGAAATCCAGAGACCGAGCATGCCGATCAACGCGGGCTTGATCACACTTTGTTTGTAGAAGAAGTTATATCCGTTGGTCTTGTCTACCGCCGTAAAGATTCGTCCCCCGATTTCAGGGAGCATCTCCAGATAGAGATAATCATTCTCCAGCACAATGCAGTCATACTCCTTGTCTTCAAGCGTGTCTTGACGCACTACATTGACGATTGGATTCGGGTATGGATTCCCACTCGACCGCTGGTGAACCCTATTCTCCGCAAACATGGGAAGAGTCTCATATTCTGCCGGAATATAGGTCGGTATCGTGATACGTTTGACCTCAGCATGTACTCGTTTCATAATCTCCCTCCTCTTTGGTATCTCTATTGTAGGGTCCCCCTTGTAGATTCGACACCTATAAAAACCTTCAATTATCCTAGGTAATTATCTATTACCAACACCCTGGAGACGGTGGCGGAGCAGACGCTTCCATAGAGATTTGAGGGTAGGTGGGGCGACAAATCTTTTCCGGTCTCGTTCTCAAGACCGATCCATGACCAAGGGTAATCAAATCATCACATGCCGAGCAGTAATTCCATTTCCTCGATGGTGAAGATCCTATAGTGGGGATCGTAGATTCTTCTGTAGTGGTCGCTGTGGTCACTGGCGTAGGATCCCTTTGCCAGCAAGGCCTCGATTCTCCGCTCATCAGCCTTGAACTCCCTGATCAAGTGGCTCAGCGGCCGTAGGGCCTCCACGATGGTCTGCCACTCCTTTTTCCACTGGGAAAGGTCAGGCAATGTGAAGGAGCGGGCGCTTTTGACGAAGGCCTCGTAGTATGCCTCTTTCTCGACGATGCCGTCTGCGATGAGATCCATGGGGATGCGGCAGAAGTTCCTTCCCACCCCACACGACTCGGTTTTATGCCGTCCCCTGCTCTGCATCCGGGCCAGTTCGTTGTCGAAGTAGGTTCTCGCACGATCAGGGTCATCGACGAGGTGGCCCGGACCGAAGGCGTCCTGGAAGAAGCTCTTGTAGAGATCGGCGAGGGAGGATCCAGGATAGAGGGCCAACTGTTCTTCTGCCGCCCCAAGGTACTCCATGAGCGGCCTCCTCACTCGACGGGTACCACCGTCGGATGGCCCTCGACCTCGATGACGCGCACATCGATGTCGTAGACCGCCCCTATGGTCGATTCATTGATGATCTCCCTTCCCCCTGCGGCAAAGATCCTCCCCTCCTTGAGGAGGATGAAGCGCTGGCTGTAGCGAAGGGCCAGGTTCAGGTCGTGGACCGCCAGGATTGCCGACCGCCTCCCATCTTCGATGATGGTGCGGATCGTCTTCATCAGACGATACTGGTTGTGGATATCGAGGCTGCTGGTCGGTTCATCGAATAAGATGATGCGGGGATCCTGGGCGAGGGCCCGGGCGATCTGGACAAGCTGCAGCTCCCCGCCACTCAGCTCATCGGCACTGCGCAGGGCGAGGTGGGCAATCCCAACGGTAGCGAGCGCCTCCTCAACGGTGTCGTAGTCCCGCTGTGCAGGGGACCAGCTGAAGTGCGGCTTGCGTCCGAGGAGGACCAGGTCGAAGACTGTCATCGCAGAGGCCTCTGCCTGCTGGGGCACCCACCCCATCGTGCGGGCGATCTGGAGGGGGCGCATCGACTTCGTGTCGACACCCTCGACCAACACCGTCCCCATCTGGGGAGAGAGGATCCGGTTGAGGCACTTGAGGAGGGTGGTCTTGCCCGCCCCGTTGCGTCCGAGGAGAGCGACCAGCTCCCCCTCCCCGACCGAGAAGGTGATATCCCCGATGATCGGGGTGCTCTTGTACTTAAATGAGACACTGTTGACATCGAGGATCATCGCTGCCTCCCTGCTATGAGGAGGTAGATGAAGAGGGGGCCGCCGAGCAGTGAGGTCAGGATACCCACCGGCAGTACCATCGGGGTGAGGATCGTACGGGCGAGGGTGTCGGCTACAAGGAGGACCAGGGCCCCGATGAGGGGGGAGGCGACCAGGAGGAAGCGGTGGTCGGAGCCGAAGAGGCGGCGCGCTATGTGGGGGCCGAGCAGCCCGATGAAGGCGATGGTGCCGAAGTAGGAAACCACCACGGCACTGAGGAGGGAGGCGGCGAGCATCCCGCCGATCCTCAGCGCGCCGGTGCGTACCCCCAGCCCCTTGGCGCTCTCCTCCCCGCTGTCCATCGCATTGAAGTCCCAACGGTAGAAGAGGGAGATGATGAGGACAGGACCCAAGGCGCCCGCTATGATCAGGAGGGAGCGCCAACTGGAGCGGCCAAGGTCCCCGAAGGTCCAGGAGACGATGGCTGAGAGCTGCACCGAATTGGCGAGGTACTGCATCAGGGTGAGGCCGGCGGAGAAGATCGAGCCGATGGCGATGCCGGCAAGGACCATGGACTGCGCC